>JAOUJU010000325.1 GCA_029883045.1 Rhodospirillaceae bacterium | reverse complement strand
TTTATAAAGGCAGTTACGGCAAAACCCCGCCAAGTTCATTAAATCTATGTTTTGCACGTCTTTGCGGTTTTGCAGGTGGGCAACAAGGCTACGCCAAGCGGCGGCCTCAAGTTTATCTTGGGCGGCATTATCCATTTTTAATTTCCTTGATAGCTAATTTTATTTTATAGCGCGCCAACCTATATCGCGGCGGCAAAACCCGCCGGGCCAGTCTATGGCATCAACCGCTTTGTAGGCTAGTTCCTGTGCTTCCTTGACCGATTTTCCGGTAGCAGTTATGCCCAATACCCGGCCACCAAAGCCAACCAGTTTACCGTCATCCATTTTGGTTCCGGCGTGAAACACTTCAACGCCGGGCATTTTTTCAGCTGCTTCGATATTTTTTATTTCCGAACCATTTTCATAGTGCCCGGGGTAGCCATTGGTCGCCATTACTACGGTTAGGGCGGTATCATCGGACCAACTGAATTCTGTTTTATCGAGCGTCCCATCTGCGCACGCAACCAATGCTTCCAAAACGTCTGATTTCATTCGCACCATTAATGCTTGGCATTCGGGGTCGCCAAAACGTGCGTTAAATTCAAGAACCTTTGGCCCGTCCTTGGTAAGCATAAGGCCAGCAAACAAAACACCCCTAAATGGGCAACCTTCCTCAACCATTGCCTTGATGGTCGGGTTGATAATTGTTTCCATAATTTTAGCTTCCATCGCGCTGTCAATAACGGGTGCGGGTGAATATGCACCCATGCCCCCGGTGTTCGGCCCGGTGTCGCCATCAAATGCTGCTTTGTGGTCTTGCGCGCTGGCCAGTGGGACTGAATTATTACCGTCAACTAGGGCAAAAAAGCTTACCTCTTCGCCTTCCATGAATTCTTCAACCAAAACTTCATCCCCGGCGATGCCAAAGGCGCGTTCTGTCATTAAATGATCAATGGCAGCGTAGGCTTCGTTTTTGTTATGGCACAATATTACGCCCTTGCCCGCAGCCAGGCCGTCGGCCTTTACCACGACTTTTTCTTCGAGGCGCATAATGTATTCTTTTGCCGCATCGGGTTCATCAAAGCGGCCATAGCTGGCAGTGGGGATGCCGTATTTGCCCAAAAGGTCTTTCATGAAACCTTTGGAACCTTCTATTTGTGCGGCAACGCCATTGGGGCCAAATGATTTTATTCCGGCACGCGCAAGGTCGTCGACCAAGCCCGCAACTAGTGGTGCTTCTGGCCCGATTACGACAAAATCAATTTTTTCCGCGTTACAAAAATTAATGATTGCTTGATCGTCCATTACGGCGATGTCAACGCATTCGGCTACTTGGGCAATCCCGGCATTTCCCGGCGCAGCATAAAGTTTCTTACATTTTTTTGAGCGTGAAATAGCCCAGCACAGGGCATGTTCACGACCACCGCTGCCAATAACCAGAACTTTCATAAATCTTGTACTCCCTAAAAGGTATTTTTGTTATTTGGGCCTATATATTTCTTTGCCGCCTTGATTTCTATCATACATAATGTGAGCCATGAGTGAACACCCTAACAGCACTGATTTGGCCGAAAATGACGGAATCTATTCGGTTGGGGAAATATCGTCCCTTATTCGCCAAACCTTGGAAGATGAATTCCCCTATGTCCGGGTTCGGGGCGAAATATCGGGCTTTACCCGGGCAGGATCTGGGCACCTTTATTTTTCCCTGAAAGATGAAAAAGACGTGCTTGATGGGGTTTGTTGGCGGGGATCAGCTGCTAAGTTAAAAATAAAACCCGAAGACGGAATGGAAATAATAGCCACCGGAAGGCTGACTTCTTATGGGCCGCGTTCGCGCTATCAAATGGTGGTTGAACAGATGGAAATAGCGGGCGAGGGCGCGCTGTTAAAATTGTTAGAAGAGCGAAAAAAGAAATTAGCGCTCGAAGGCCTGTTTGAACAAGAACGCAAACAAGACATCCCATACTTGCCCCGCGTTATTGGGGTGGTAACGTCACCTACGGGTGCGGTTATTCGCGATATTTTGCACCGCCTGGCCGATAGATTTCCTGTGCACGTTCTGGTGTGGCCGGTAATGGTACAAGGCGACGGTTCGGCCGAACAAATTGCGGCCGCCATAAACGGTTTTGATAAAATTTCTAAAAATGGGTCTGTCCCTAGGCCCGATGTTTTGATTGTGGCCCGGGGTGGTGGCTCGATTGAAGACCTTTGGGCATTTAACGAAGAAATAGTGGTGCGCGCGGCGGCACAATGCACCATTCCACTTATTTCTGCCGTCGGCCACGAAACCGACACCACCTTAATAGATTACGCATCGGATTTGCGTGCGCCAACCCCAACTGCGGCTGCCGAAATGGCGGTTCCTGTAAGATCGGAACTTGTGGCCAACATAATGGACGAGGGTGCAAGGCTAGCCCGCCTAGGCACGCGCATAACC
>JAOUJU010000051.1 GCA_029883045.1 Rhodospirillaceae bacterium | reverse complement strand
GATTAGCCATAGTCTTTTTTTGTGATTTTGCCTCGGCCTGGGTGGTTTCAAGGGCAATGGAAATATCACCCAATAACCATGGCATTCCCTCTAGGGCGGGCCCATTGGGCAATGGCCCAGTTGCGAATGACAAAACATTGGTCGGTTTATCGATGCCACGATAATCACGATTAAGAATTTGCTGGCGATCATCATTAAGCAACACCAGGCTTACCTCAACCGACGGGCTATTACACAAAGCGCTGGCGATTATCCCTTTTTCGCATACCGCCCGCCATACCGCCAAAATAGCCTGGGTGGCAATATCTTCGCTATCACCGAGCGCGTCGTTCCAACCATCGGCATCAATCGATACGTCAATTACAAGGTTGCCTGCGGGTTCATTGCTTTGCACAGTGGCCATCGATTATATCATTTCTGTTTTTTAGTGGCTTTGGGGGATTTGCTGTTTTCGTAAGGTGCGGCGGCGCGGCGTTTCTTTTCGGCGCCGTCATAGGCATTTACAATACGCGTTACCAACGGATGGCGCACAACATCGGCTGCGCTAAAATGCAAAAAGGACACGCCCTTTACATCATCTAATATTTCACTGGCATCGCGTAGACCCGAACGCTGGCCCTTGGGCAGATCAACCTGGGTAAGATCACCCGTAACAACCATGCGCGCATTTTCACCCAGGCGGGTTAAAAACATTTTCATTTGCACCGCAGATGTATTTTGTGCTTCGTCTAAAATTACAAAAGCATTGCCAAGGGTGCGCCCACGCATGAAAGCAAGGGGGGCAACTTCGATTTCACCGTTTTCCAGACGTTTAACAACTTGTTCGGCCGGTAGCATATCGTAAAGTGCATCGTAAAGTGGGCGTAAATAAGGGTCGACCTTTTCGCGCATATCGCCCGGCAAGAAACCCAATTGTTCCCCTGCTTCAACAGCGGGACGCGAAAGTATTATGCGGTCTACCTCGCCCCGTATTAAACGCTCTACCGCCTTGGCGACTGCAAGATATGTTTTGCCTGTACCCGCCGGGCCAATGGCAAAGACTAATTCGTTTTCATCAATGGCTTTTAAATATTGCCCTTGGGTTATTGTGCGCGGTGAAATAGAACGTTTTTTTGTTTTGACCTCAAGCGTGCCAACGGCAATTCCTTTGGGTGATGCCGCTAAACGAACCGCGCCAGATACTTCATCAGGTCCAATCTCGCTACCTTGGAGCAACTTGTCGTAAAGGTTTATCATTACCCTTTCCGCTAATTCGACATCTGCAGCATTACCATTAATTTCTATTTGCCCACCGCGCGCACCTATGACCACCCCCACTAGACCTTCTATTTGTGCTAGGTGGGCATGATGAAAGCCAAAAAGTTCCTGCGCCAAATGGTTATCGGCGAATGTCAGGGTTGCAGTTTTGTTTGTTATTTTTTTGTCAGCCGATTTATTGCTAACTGTAACTTTTTTACTTTTGGTTTTTGTTCGCGTTTTTTTTGTCACGCACAGAACCTTTCATTATTTTTATTTGTGCTTAGCTCGCCAAATAAAGAATTACCATAACCGTTGTTTATTTTAACGCTAACAATTTGGTTCATTAATTTATCATCAGCTTGCACCACAACCGCCTGCATATAGGGGCTTCGCCCAACCAGTTGTCCTGGTTTTTTGCCCTTGCGTTCAAGCAATACTTCCATGGTTTTACCGATAGATTTTTCATTAAAGCTAAGGGTGTTCTGCCCCAGTAATTTTTGCAAGCGGGCTAAGCGTTCGGATTTTACCTGTTCATCAATTTGATTTTCCATCAATGCCGCGGGCGTTCCCGGACGGGGTGAAAATACAAATGAATACGATTGAACAAAACCTATATCGCGAACAAGATCACAAGTATCTTCAAAATCGCGTTCAGTTTCGCCCGGAAACCCAACGATAAAATCGCTCGACAGCGCCATGTCCGGGCGGGTTGCTAATATTTTTTCCGCCACCCGGCGGTATTCGGCCCCGCTATGGCGCCGGTTCATGGCCTTTAATATTTTGTCCGAACCCGATTGCACCGGCAAATGTAAATAAGGCATCAATTTATCAATATCGCGGTGCGCCCCAATTAGGTCGTCATCGACCTCGGCCGGATAAGATGTTATATAGCGAATACGTTCAACCGTATCAATTTCGGCAACTGATTTTATAAGCGATGCTAGGGTACATGCATCACCATTTTCATCAATTCCGTGATAGGCATTTACGTTTTGCCCGACAAGGGTAATTTCTTTTGCCCCGCAATTTGCAAGCTGGGCGGCTTCAGCCATCACATCAGCTTTGGGCCGCGAATTTTCTGCACCGCGGGTATAAGGAACAACACAATAGGTGCAAAATTTATCGCAACCTTCTTGCACGGTTAAAAATGCCGACGCACCGTTAAGCGCGCGCGGAACGTTAAGTAAATCAAATTTGCTTTCAATGGGAAATTCGGTATCTAACACTTGGCCATCTTTGCGCGCGGCTTCGGCAATCATTTGCGGCAAACGATGATAGGTCTGCGGGCCGAATGCCATATCGACATAAGGGGCGCGCGATAATATTTGTTCACCTTCGGCTTGGGCAACGCACCCAGTAACCGCAAGTATTGAACCGCCATCACCGTTTTGTATTTTTTTATCACGTACCTTATTTAACCTGCCAAGTTCAGAATAAACTTTTTCCGCAGCTCTTTCGCGAATGTGACAAGTATTAAGTATAACCATATCGGCATCGGCTGGGGTATCGGTTGCAACGAACCCCAATGGCGAAAGCACCTCGGCCATGCGTTCTGAATCATAGACATTCATCTGACAGCCATAAGTTTTGATATATAATTTTTTTACCAAGGTATTGTTGGGCTGTGTTGGCCCACCTTCAGTTCTGTTTGTCTTTATCATCGGCGTCAATAGGCACGCCATAAAGTTCCAAACGATGGCCCACCAATTTAAGCCCATGCTCGGCAGCTATTTTTTCTTGCATTGCTTCTATTTCGGGATTGTTAAATTCAATTACTTTGTTTGAATGAATATCAATCAGATGATCGTGGTGTTCGTCTGATACTTCTTCATAGCGCGAACGGCCATCGCCAAAATCATGGCGTTCTAGTATTCCTGATTCTTCAAACAAGCGAACCGTTCTGTAAACAGTGGCAATGGAAATATTGGAATCAAATTTTATCGCACGACGATGCAATTCTTCTACGTCGGGATGGTCACTTGCATTGGATAGAACCTTTGCAATGATGCGACGCTGTTCCGTCATCTTCATATTTTTATCGATACATAACTGTTCGATACGCGAAGGTTTATTGCTAGCCATTAAGCTGTTCCATAATAAATTGCCTGCCAATAATTAAGATAACCTAACTGGATTATATAATATTGAAGGTGGGTAATTTTATTTTTTAATTTTGTTTACGCCACGCTGCGTTGTTCCCAAGCCAATTTTCTTGGCTAGAGAACTGCGGTGTTCGGCATAATTAGGCGCAACCATAGGATAATCAGGTGCCAAGCCCCAGCGTTCACGGTATTGTTCTGGGGTCATGCCATATGATGTTTTGAGATGTCTTTTCAGCATTTTCAATTTTTTTCCATCTTCAAGACATACCAGATAATCAGGGGTAATGGATTTTTTCACCGATACCGCAGGTTTTGGTCGGTCAGCGTTCAGGGTTGCGGCGCCAAGACCAGTTAGCGTCTGATAGACATCATTTATAACCTGGCTTAGTTCAGCCGATTTTACCGAATTGTTGCTAACGAACGAGGCCACAATTTCGGTGGTTAATTCGAGAATTTCGTTTGATTCTGGTTTTTCGCTCATAATTTCTTTCGGTTCGCTAAAAAGTGTCATTTAAGTATAAAATTAAAAAATAACATGAATTACTGCGTTTCATGTAGTGTTCAAGGCCCATATAAATACCTTGGCAGTAATATTGCAAGGTTTGAGTGAGTTTTAAGTCATGAATACCCCAAAGCCCAGTATTAAAGCCGATTATTTCTTGGATATTACAACGCTGGTCTGCCCCATGACCTTTGTTCGCACAAAGTTATTGTTAGAAAAAATGGCCGTGGGCGAAACCTGCCACATACGCCTTTCAGGGGCAGAGCCATTACAAAACGTGCCCCGGGGTGCGGTTGAGCTTGGCCATGAAGTGCTTTCCTTGGACCCAGAGGCACCCGACCCAGCGCCCGACAGCACAGATGGTGTTTTTAATTTGCTAATAATAAAACGTAAACGATAAAAAAACTTCAGATTGATTTTTCCATTACCAACGCATCAACAACCGCGGTAGTGCGAACATAATAATCTTTGCGCCGAGCAATTTTTTTAAAACCAATTTTATTATAAAGCCCAATGGCACCATCATTATCGCAGGCCACTTCAAGGTACATTTTTTTGGCACCAACTTTACGCGCCTTAACAATTGCTTGTTGTAACAGTTGCTGACCATAACCCCTGCCCTGATTTACCGGGTCAACTGCAATTGTCAATATTTCGCCTTCGCCATCATATTTGTCATTTGCCCCGACCGCGCGGCCCAAAACAAAACCCATCGGAATATCTTCATTTGATGTTGCCAAAAATGCAAACACCCCTTTTTGGCTAAGGCTGGTAAGAATTGATTCCAATCCCCAGCTTTCATTTCCCTTAGGGGTGGCGATGGTAAACGCGCGGCTATGAAGCTCGGCCATTATTTCAGCCAACTGTTCCACATTTTCATGGGTTATGGGAATTAGCTTCATAGTTTTATTTTTTTACAGTTCTGTTTGCGGTTCAATATTAATTGCCCTGCTATGGGGCGGGGGGATTTTTGCTTCGGGTGGGCGCAAGTAAAGTGGCTGTGGCGGCTGCGCATCTACGTCTGGCGGGTATCTGGTTTTTGCTATTTTGCAAACCGCAACAGCGCTTTGTTGCGGGCTGGAAATTATTGTTGCTGTCTTTATTCCTTGATTTTTTAACATGGTGCTTGCGCGGGTTGCGCCATCACCGCTAATCATTAAATTTTCTAATAAATTTTCTCCATGCGAATTGAGCATTTTTACAAGCTCATCTTCATGCAGGGCAGCCCCAGATGATAAAGGCAAAAAGTTTCCATCAAATAATTGCACATAAAAATCTTCACGTCGGGTTTCAATTGCAACAAGCAACCTTTGTTGCTCCAAATCACCATTAATAAACTTTCCATCTGTGGCAATGCCATTTGCCACCGTTTCAAATGTAGTAACGCCAATACACGGGCGTGAAATTGAAAGTGCCAATCCACGTGCAGCAGACAACCCAATGCGCAGCCCAGTAAACGAGCCTGGCCCAACGGTAACCCCAACACAATCAAGACTTGATGGTTCAACCTTTGCTTTTTTTAAAATGTCATCGGCCATAACTAATAATTCTTCGGCCTGACCGCGCGTCATTTCTTTTGTGATGCTTCCAAGGATGTTATCACCCCGAACCAGCGCAACCGAACATGCGCTGTTGGCGCTATCGATGCCTAGTATTAATGGTTCACTGTTGACGCTCATGTTATTTCCGTTAAAGGTTTATTTCAGGTCTTAGGTGACGAATATAAAATAGGTTATACTATTTCAAATCTAATGGAGCCACAGATGCTTGTAGAAATTACCGAGGATGAATATCAGGTCGAGATAGACCTTAAATATGCAACCAGTGATAATTTCACCGGAAAACCGGTTTACGCCCGTGCCCAATGTTTTCTCCACGAAGTTGCTGCGCACCATTTAAAAATAGCCGTTAACTTGGCGGCTGAACAGGGTTGGCGTTTACGTATTTTTGACGCTTTTAGGCCATCTGAGGCCCAATGGAACCTATGGAACCATACGCCCGACCCTGAATTTTTAGCCGACCCAAGGCGCGGTTCGCCCCATTCGCGTGGCGTGGCGGTTGACCTTACATTAATCGATGCAAGCAACGGCGCGATGCTCGACATGGGGACAGGCTTTGATGCCTTCACCCCCAAAAGCCATCACGGCAACACCCAAATAGATCCAAGCGCTGGCAAAAACCGTCTTCTTTTAATGGGCCTGATGACAACGGCGGGGTGGGATTTTTACCGTAATGAATGGTGGCACTATCAATTGTTTGATTCCAAAACATACCCATTGTTTGGCGATGCCGACATTGCTGAACCACTAACGGCTAAGTAATTAATTTTTACGACCTGCCGTAAACTTTTACCAATGAACCTGTGGTTACCCGGTTTTGGGTTGAGGCCAAAAAAACAATTGTTGCCGCAACTTCATCAATTTTGGGCCAGTCAGCAAAGTTTGCGTCCGGCATAGCTTCGCGGTTGGTTTGTGTATCTAAGATTGATGGCACCACTGCATTTACCAAAATGTTTTTATCTTTTAGTTCCTCAGCCAACGCTTGTGTCATGGCGCTAACCGCTGCTTTAGATGCACTGTAGGCAACCATTCCGGCTGCGCTTCTGGGCTCTAGTGCCGGACGGGCGGCAACATTGATAATTCGCCCAGCATTATTATTCATTTTTGCGGCTGCTTCGCGGCAACATAAAAATGTTGTCACCGCGTTCATGTTTATTTGCTGCATAAAATCATCTTTTGATGTTTCGCCCAATGACGACATGGCAAACCCACCGGCCAAATGAACCGAAGCCCACAAAGAAGGTAGGGCTGAATAAAATTTTACCACGCTTTGCTCGTCGGTTAGATTGATGCCCGGTGTAATGTGAACCCGTTCATGGGCGGAAAGGGCAAAACGCTCAACTTCGCGTTCATTAAATGCCGGGATGTGAACCTGTGCACCAAGGTCTAAAAACGCCTGGGTTACGCCTGTGCCTAACTGGCCTGTGCCGCCGGTTATAACCACATGATGGTTGCTTAGGTCGCCGCCTTGGGTGTGGTCTGATTCAGCATGATTTTTTGCACTCATGGTGTATTTGTCCCTTTATTTAACCTATTTAGCCATCCATTTTGCACATTTGGCAATAAAATCAACTTATCATTCATTGTTTTACCTACAAGATATAAATACTAATATCTTATACCAAACCCATTTAGGGGTTTAAGACGAATTTCATATTGGGGCGTTTTATATAAATGACTTTTTTCAAATTACGTATGTCGCTTCTGACGCTGGGGCTGGCTGTTAGCGCGGGTATTATACCCAGCGTTTTTTTAAGCCATGCAATGGCAGGGGAGCCTGGTGCCAGCGCTGTAATGTATCATCGGTTTGGCGAAAATGATTATCCTTCGACCAACATAAAAATTGAGCAGTTTGAACAACATCTGCAAGAACTGAAAACCGGGGGATATAATGTTGTCGCGTTGGATGAAATTATTGCCGCCATCAGAAGCGGAAGCGACCTTCCGGAAAAAACCACCGCCATCACAATTGATGATGCCTATCTTTCGGTTTATAGCGAAGCCTTCCCTCGTCTAAAAAAATATGGATTTCCTTTTACCCTTTTTGTTGCAACCGATGCGGTTGATCGCGCTGACAGCGGTGACTACAAAAGATATATGACCTGGGCCCAATTAAAAGAAGTTGCAATGCACCCCCTTGCAACAATTGCCAGCCAAAGTGCATCGCACCTGCATATGATTGATTCAACCGATCTTGTTAACCGTCGCGATTTGGAACGTTCACAAACGCGGTTTGAAAATATGCTAGGAATGAAACCCAATATTATTGCTTATCCCTATGGTGAGTTTTCATCCAATGTCATCAGCATTGTTCGCGACATGGGTTTTATTGCTGGTTTTGGTCAACATTCGGGTGCATTTGGCCCGGGTGATAATATTTATGCTTTACCTAGGTTTGCCATGAACGAAGATTACGGCGACATCGCGCGGTTTAAAACCGCAGCTTCGGCCATGCCTATCGTGGTTGAGGATATGACGCCCGATGATACGCTAATTGCTGGCGGTGATAACCCGCCCGCCCTAGGTTTCAGTTTATTAAACGGACCAAAGGGTGGATTAAATTGTTTTTCTTCGCACGAGGGAAAGTTAAAAACCGAACGTTTAGGTGAAAGCCGCATTGAAGTCAGAATGGAGCAGCCCATGCCAAAGGGGCGCACCCGGCTTAACTGCACGGCGCCCGGCCCAGACGGCAGGTGGTATTGGATGGGCAGGCTTTTTTACGTAAAAAAATAATCATGCCATGGGCTGATTAGATAAGAGGATCAATGTCCATCAGGCGGGCGCTATCAAGACCACGCAGATCATTTATTTCAATGATGCTTTGCAGTTCAGAAACATATACCGCACCCCTTTCGGAATAACGGTGTAACGCTGGTGCCAACAGGTAGCCGTCAATCGGGCCGCCCTTGGCGCGCATTGCTGTTCTAATTTTTCTAAATTCACGGTATGCCCGGTGACGATTAAGGTTGTTAACGTATGAACGAACCGAAGCCATCAATGATGGGAATGCCTGCACCCGATGATTTTTACCAACCCCGCGTTTATTGGGAACCAATCCTTCTTTGCTAGCAGAAAAGGTCCACTGGCCAAACATGGCGTTGCCTTCGCGAACAAAACGCGATGTTCCCCATGCGCTTTCGGTTGCGGCTTGCGCTAATGCCAGCGACGGCGGCACAACATCATGACGGGCTAAAATTGCATCAATATCATCGCGCCTAACGTTATAACGATCGGCCATGATCGCAAGCCACAATTTGTCGGTGGCCTGAAGATGCGCGCTTTGTTTAATTTGGGCACGCAAATCTTTAAGACGCTGACGGTCCGATGATATTTCTTCGTTAACTTGTAATACCAATGGTAAAACGGTCTTGAAGAAAATTTCTTTTTTATAATTAACTGCGTTAATTCTAGAAAGATTATTGGGCATGGATGCCAATTGTATACGGGGCACTGAACCGGTACCGGTTATTACGGCATCAAGATCATAATCAAGGCCTTCAATAACGACTACATCATAAGGCTGGTTATTAGAATTTGCCCGGCCGTTACCTGCAGCCCGAAGCTGAGGACGAACATGAAAATTAGAAGTGTCAGCTGATATGGCCGAATTATTAAAATATGCCTTGGGCGCAACCGCAGCACCAACGGGGGGCATTACCATTGCCGCGCCCACAAGGGTGCCTGTCATGGCGGCTGCCACGCCCAGCGTGCTCCAGTTAAAAGTATTAATTTTCATCACTATCGTTGCGTTCCGGTTGTTAAAAAAACTCAAAAAGTATCAATCATGAGCAATGCCCTCAGACGCCTACCCCTTTGAATTATTACCGTCTCATTTTTTAAAAGCGGACAGTTTTTATATACGGTTGTGCATTTTCAATTCTCGAAAATACACTACAGGCCAGTTCGCAAACACGCGGCCAATAAGAACTAGGTTTTCAATGTGGCGAAACCACAGCCCTTATGGTTAACAGCTTGGGCGTGTTAATATGAAATTTTAGTAAATTGTTCCAGTCTTAATATTAGAAACTTCTAACCCATTGATAGGTCTTGAAAAAAATCGGGTGCAAATGGTTAACAAAACCTAAGGACATACCCGGTAATGAGCAAAAAATCACGATTCGTGAATACCCCATTATGCCCGGCCCACGGCCAGTAACCCAGTAACTATGCCCACACCGCCAGCAAGAAATAATTATTCGACTGCGCGAACTTCCTGAACATCGGGAACATAATGACGCAGCATATTTTCGATACCATTTTTAAGGGTCATGGTCGAACTTGGGCAACCGGCAC
>JAOUJU010000050.1 GCA_029883045.1 Rhodospirillaceae bacterium | reverse complement strand
TTAAAGACCAAGACGAAAAACCGCAATAACCGCAATTAACAAAATGCTCAATAATATTGCCACGCTATATATATAAAGTGCGCGTTTAATATCGCCCGGCGTTGCCTTGGCGCTGCCTGAACCAATCCACTCATTCTTTGTAGTTTTATTAGCGTATTTGCGCGGCCCCCCTAGGGCCAGACCAAGCGCGCCGGCCATTGCTGCCTCGGGCCAACCAGCATTGGGTGATGCGTTTTTACCGGCGTCACGAACCATGGTTTTAAATGCCGCCCACGGGCGTGCTTTAGGTGAAACCAAGGCTGCCAAACAAATAAGAATTGCTGCCAACCGTGCTGGGGCAAGGTTTAAAATATCATCCAACCGTGCTGCGGCCATACCAAACGCGCGGTAACGTTCGCTTAAATAGCCTATTTCGCTGTCCATGGTGTTGACCGCCTTGTAAACCAAGATTCCGGGAAAACCAAACAACACATACCAAAACATTGGTGCAATTACCCCATCGGAAAAATTTTCAGCCAAACTTTCTATGCTTGCACGCGCAACCGCATGGTTGTCTAGATTGCTCGGGTCGCGCCCGACAATGTGTGCAACGGCTTGTCTGGCATTTTGGATGGAACCATCATCCAGCGCTTTCATTACGTCTTGGGTGCGGTCAAATAGATCGCGTCCGGCAAGCAATACAACTAACAATCCGGTCTCAATAACCCAGCCAAATTTTTGCGTAAGGCTAAGCCACAAAACAGCCCAGCCAACTAGCGCGGAAATTAGTACAATCAACAAAACCGAAATTGCCCCGCGCATGGCACGGTCCATGGCTGTGCGCTTTTCCCGGTTTAGTTTATTTTCAAGTAGGCGAATAAAATTACCAATTATGCTTACCGGGTGGGGAATAGCTTTAAACAGCAATTCAAAGCGGCCGAAATACCCCTCTAGCAATACCGCCATAAGCAACAAAATCAGTGGGTCAAACCCAGCATTGGTGTGGGTAGAAAGGGCAAAAGTAAACATAATATGCAGTTTGCGTGGAGAGGATATTTTTTTCAAGGCTATAGCTTTATATTGCCTTGGTTGCTACAAAGGGATCTTCAAAATAACCGTCCCCGGCAGGGATTTTTTTTACCAAAGGCCCGAAGGCAAGGACCAGGCCACCCCTGCTGACACAATTTAAGTAAAAAGTACCGCCCAGAGGCAATGACCGGGCTGTGAGGAAACAAAATGTCAGCAAAACCAACGCCCGCAAATAGCCCTATTGCGCTCATTGCCAGCGATACCGGAATAATGATTTGTGGTCATGGTTCGCGTGATCGTGCTGCGGTTGAAGAATTTAACCAGTTGGCGGTTGAGTTCAAAAAAAAGCTAAAAAACACCGATGTTGAAAGTGGTTTTCTTGAATTTGCTACTCCGGTTATTCGTGATGGGCTGGATGCGCTTAAAGAACGCGGAATTAAAAAAATAATTTGTTTGCCCGGAATGCTTTTTGCGGCTGGGCACGTTAAAAATGACCTTCCCAGTGAAATAAATAATTACGCAGCCGAAAACCCGGAACTTGAACTTGTTTATGCGGCTGACCTTGGCATTGATGCACGCATGTTAAATGCGGCTCAGGCCCGCATTGCCAAGGCAATATCCAGCGCAGCAGGTGAGGTGGCATTAGGCGATACAATGATTTTGGTGGTCGGGCGCGGGACCAATGATTCAGATGCCAATTCCAATGTCTGCAAGGTAACTAGAATGTTATGGGAAGGGCTAGGTGTAGGTTGGGCTGAAACCGCGTACTCCGGGGTTGCTTCGCCATTGGTTGATGATGCCTTGGAAAAATGTGTGCGTATGGGTTTTAAGCGAATTGTGGTTTTTCCATATTTTCTTTTTACCGGAATATTGGTAAAGCGCATTTATAATTGGGTTGATGAAGCGGCAATTAAAAACCCCGATATCCAATTTATAAAGGCAGATTATCTCGGCCATCATTCAGACGTAATTGCAACATTTCTTTCGCGCGTCGGTGAAGCCATAAACGGCACCGGAGTAATGAATTGCCAGCTTTGTAAATACCGCGAACAGATAATCGGCCATGAACATGATCATGGCGCACCGCAGGTCGGCCACCACCACCACGTGCAGGGTATTGGCACCGAAGAAAACGCCGAAGACCACGGCCATAGCCACCACCACGGCCACCACCACGGCCATGATGAAGATAAATAAACGATGGAAACTTTTGAATATATTCATGATCCCGATGAAATCTATGCGGAAAGTTTTCGCCGCATAGAAGCCGAGGTTGATTTAAAAAATTTCTCTGGGATTATGCGCAGCGTTGTAACCCGCATGGTGCACGCATCGGCCACGGTTGAGGTTGCTGACTTAATCAAATTTTCAAAAGGTGCAGCTGAAGCGGGGCGCGCGGCATTACAAAATGGTGCTACAATTTTAGTTGATGCCGAAATGGTAAAACGTGGAATCATAAAAAAATATTTACCTAAAAATAATTTGATTGAATGTTATTTGGATGCCCCAGGCGTGGCAAATGATGCAATAGCTCGCGCTGAAACCAGATCAGCCATTGCGGTTGAACGTTGGGCCGATACGATAAATGGGGCGGTCTGCGTTATTGGTAATGCGCCAACCGCACTGTTTCGTTTGCTGGAAATGATTAAGCAAAATCCAAAAATAAAACCTGCGCTTATAATTGGGCTACCGGTTGGTTTTGTCGGCGCGGCCGAGGCCAAGGAAGCGTTGATAAAAAATGCAGGCGACGTCGCGTTTATTACTTTAAGCGGCAGGTTAGGCGGCTCGGCCATGGCTGGTGCTGCCCTAAACGCGATTGCCAAGGGTGATTAAAAATGCCCAGCAATAAATCAAACACACCGTGGATTACGGTCATCGGCATCGGTGAAGATGGCCTTGATGGGATGTCAGATGCGACATTGGCGTTAATACAAAGTGGCGAAATAATTGTTGGCGGCGAACGCCACCTCAAAATGGTGGCCGATATAAACACAGGCCCCGCACAAATTCGCATGGATTGGTCGGCCGGATTTGGCAGAACCCTAGATATTTTGGAACAAAAAAAGGGTGCGGCTATTGTAGTTTTGGCCTCGGGCGATCCTATGTATTTTGGTGTTGGCGCAACGTTAGCTAGGCGTTTTGGTGCATCGGCATTAAACGTAATTCCCGCCATTAGTTCGATCACGCTTGCTTGTGCCCGGATGGGTTGGTCGCAGCCTGATATAAATGTTGTCACCATTCATGGCCGTCCGGCGGAAAATATAAATCGCTATTTGTGTGATGGAGCAAAAATTATTGCCCTTAGCAATGGCGGGGAAAGCCCAAAGATGGTGGCAAAACTTTTATGCGAACAAGGGTTTGCAAAATCTAAAATAATAGTTTTAGAAAACCTTGGCGGAAAAAATGAAAACCGCGTTGAAGGGTTGGCTGAAAAATGGCGAGCAGACGAATGCGCGCACCTAAATATTATGGCGATTGAATGCGTTGCAGATATTGGGGTTTCAGGTTATTCGTTCGCGGCAGGGTTAGCCGATGATTCTTTCGGCCATGATGGACAAATAACCAAACGTGAAGTTCGCGCCGTAACCCTTGCCCAACTGGCCCCGGTTGCGGGTGAAATGCTGTGGGATATAGGTTCGGGTTCCGGCTCAATCGCGATTGAATGGATGCGGGCGGGAAAAAACATGAAAGCCATTGCCATTGAAAAAAATGAAACCCGAGCCGAAAACATAAATAATAATGCGTTTAATTTAGGCATTACCCGTTTACGGGTAATTTGTGGGGCTGCACCAGACGCATTTTCTGAAATTATTAAAAATACCCCTGACGCGATTTTTATTGGTGGCGGTTTAAGCAACGGCGGTGAAGATTTAATAAATAGCGCATGGGATGCATTAAAACCGGGCGGGCGTTTGGTGGTAAATTCAGTGACAATAAAAAGCGAAGCAATAATTTCTAATTTTGCCGATGTGGTCGGCGGTGCATTAACTCGCATCAATATTGAACGCAGCGATAAAATTGGCGAGCAAAAATCATTTCGTCCATTAAAAACCGTGACCCAGTTGGTTGCCTATAAATCGGGGCCCGCATAAATGAATACAAACAGCAAAGGAACGTTAATAGGTGTTGGCCTTGGGCCCGGCGATCCGGCATTATTAACGTTGGCTGCCCGCGACGCAGTGGTGCGGGCTAAAATTATTTGTTATATCCACGCTAGTAATTCAACATCGGTTGCCAAAAAAATTGCCACTGATTTTATTGCCGATGGGGTTACAGAAATTGCTATCTCGGTTGATATGCAGGCAAACCAAGGCGAAAGACGCAAAGCCTATGACGCAGGGGCTAGCGAAATATTATCACACCTTAAAGCGGGCAAAGACGTAATTTTTCTGTGCGAAGGTGATCCGCTTTTTTACGGATCGTTCGTGCATTTGGCACAAAAAATAAATCAATTAAGCGGTGGCGATTTTAAAATAAAATCCATTCCCGGCGTTAGTTCTATTAATGCAGCCGCTGCGGCCGCAGGAATGGCCTTGGCCAGCGATAACGAAACCTTTGCGGTTATTCCGGCAACACTTAACCGCGCAGCATTAAGCGCAGCCTTGGCGGGCAATGGTGCGGTAGCATTAATAAAAATTGGCAATAATTTAGAAAAGCTAAAACAAATATTAAAAACAAAAAACCGCCTTGATGGTGCTGTGTTGGTAACAAACGCCAGCGGTATGGATGAAAAAATTGAAAAATTATCAGATGTTACCCATGCTACGTATTTTTCTCTTGTTTTAATTCCGCCCGTAATATCAAGCACGGAAAGTGTTCCCCATGGGGCGGCGATTGTGATTATCAACCAAGCTGGGGTGGAATCCGGGGTTCAATTAAAAAATTCATTACCCGGGGCGAAATTATTTTCGCGCTTTGCAACAGAAAAAGCAGATGAATTATTTTTAAGCACCACGGAAACACTAAAAAATCTTTTTACCGCCAACACTCCAATTGTGGCGGTGGCAGCCAGCGGCATAGTTATTCGTGCATTGGCAGGCCTGTTGAATGATAAAAAAACCGAACCGCCCGTAATTGCAGTTTCATCTGATGGTGCCCATGCGGTGCCGTTACTGGGTGGGCATAATGGTGCCAACCGTTTGGCCCGGGCGTGTGCCAATGGGTTGGGCGGGGCTGCAGCCATAACCACCGCAGGCGAGACAGAGTTTGGCATTGCCCTTGATGATCCGCCATTGGGCTGGGTGGTTGCAAACCCCAATGCGGCCAAGGGGGTAATGGCAAAAATGTTAGCGGGCGAAATTGTAAATTTAGAAGTTGCGGCAGGTAAGGCTAGCTGGCTAAACCAAGGCACCGCATCTTTTAATATGGGAAAGACTGACGCCAAAGTTGAAAGCGTTTTAGTTACCGAGCGGGAAATTGCTAACCCTGAAAAAACGCTGGTTATCCATCCACCAGTGTTGGCATTGGGCGTTGGCTGTGAGCGTGGCACAGATGCAGATGAATTATATTCGCTTGCGCTTGAGGCATTAAATAATGCGGGGTTATCAAAAAATTCAATTGCGTGTGTTTGTTCGCTTGATTTGAAATCTGATGAACCAGCAGTGCTTGAATTGGCTAAACGTTTGGGTGTCCCGTTAAAATTTTTTACCGCGCCTGAACTTGAAGCGCAAACCACCAATCTTGCCAATCCATCAGATATAGTTTTTGCCGAAGTCGGATGCCACGGTGTTTGCGAAGGTGCGGCCTTGGCGGCATGTGGGCTAGGCGGCAAATTAATAGTCGAAAAACAAAAATCAAAACGAGCCACCGTTGCCATTGGCCAAAGCATTGATAGCATTTCGCCCGAAAGCATCGGTCATGGCCAAGGCAGGCTTTATATTGTTGGAACCGGGCCGGGGCGTGACGGTTGGCGCACGCCGGATGCTACGCGGGTATTAAGTTTGGTTACAGATGTAGTTGGCTATGAACTTTATTTAGATTTGGTCGCAGATTTAATCAAAGGCAAAACCCGCCATACATCGCAACTGGCCCAAGAAGAAGCCCGCGTGCGCATGGCGTTAGATCTAGCCGCCGCTGGGCGCGATGTTGCCTTGGTTAGTTCGGGTGATCCTGGCATTTATGCCATGGCGGCATTGGCGTTTGAATTGTTAGATAAAGAAAACAATGCAAGCTGGAACCGTTTGGAAATAGAGGTGCTGCCGGGAATTTCTGCATTTCAGGCGACAAGTGCCAGAATTGGTGCGCCCATGGGACATGATTTTTGTCTGATATCATTATCAGACCTATTAACCCCGTGGGAAGTAATTGAACAAAGGTTGCGCGCCGCAGCCCAAGGTGGCTTTGCGGTTGCATTTTATAATCCAGTTTCAAAACGCCGTACCAAACAATTAGAAATAGCGCGCGATATTTTGCTGGGCCATCGCGATCCCGACACGCCTGTAATATTGGGGCGTAATTTAGGCCGCGATGGGGAAAATATCAGGGTGATTACTTTAGCTGAGCTCAGTTCTAGTGATGCCGACATGTTGACTATGGTGATAGTCGGCGGGCCAGAAACGAAAACAATAAAACGGGGCGAAAAAACTTATGTGTACACGCCACGCGGTTATAGCAAAAAAATGAAAGAAGGCGCAAAAAATGATTAAAGAAAAAAATATATGCGTTCATTTTATCGGTGCCGGGCCGGGCGCACCTGACCTTATTACTGTGCGTGGGCTTGAACACATAAAAAATGCTGACGTGGTTTTATATGCGGGATCATTGGTACCGTTAGAAATTGTAGCGGCTGCTAAACCGGGTGCGCTGGTAATTGATACCGCGCCCATGCATTTAGATGAAATAATTTTAGAAATGAAAAAAGCGTTTGCCAATGGGCAGGCCGTTGCTCGGGTGCATTCGGGCGATCCATCAATTTATGGGGCTATCGCCGAACAAATGCGCAGGCTTGATGCATTGGGTATAGGCTATGACGTAACCCCTGGCGTTCCGGCATTTTGTGCCGCTAGTGCGTTGTTGGCCCGGGAACTAACGTTACCTGATATTTCCCAGTCCATCGTGCTTACCCGCACATCGGTACGTGCCAGCGCAATGCCGGCGGGGGAAACCTTGGAAAATTTCGCTAAAACGGGCGCCACTTTGTGTGTGCACCTTTCCATCAACAACCTTAAAAATGTTGTAGATGAATTATCGCCACACTTAGGGGCCGAATGTCCGGTGGCGGTGGTTTATCGCGCCAGTTGGCCCGATGAATTGGTAATAACCGGGACCCTTGGCAATATTCGCGCGCGGGTAAAAAAACAATCCATCACCCGCACCGCGCTTATTTTGGTTGGGCCAGCAATGGGTGAAACCGATTTTACCGATTCGATGCTTTATGATGAAAACCACACCCATGTTTTGCGGGAAAAAAATAAGACTTAAAAAACAGTCATATATTTTCTTTAATCCATTCAAGCGCAGCAGCTATCTCTTCTACTGCCTCACCCTCAGGGGGTGGTGGGCGGCGTATTAAAATTATCCTTGCACCAACATTGCTGGCTGCTTGAATTTTAGAAAATGTTGCCGCACCGCCCGATGCTTTTGATACCAAAACATCAATGTCATGGTGGCGCATCAAGTTCTCTTCATCAATTAAATCAAACGGCGGGCGTCCAGTAATAATTTCAAAATCATCTAATGGTGATGTGGTTTTGGGGGGCTCAATCATGCGAACAACAAAATGAACTTTGTCTATAGCCGTAAATGCATCTAAATCTTTGCTGCCAATTGTCAGCAAAACCCTTCTGGCGGTGCGCGCGACAACGCTTGCGGCCTCAGCCATATCGGGCACATACAAAACGTCGGAATTTTCTGGCATTTTCCATGCTTTGCGTTCTAATCGTAGCACCGCAATCCCAACTTTGTTGGCCGCAGATGTCGCATTAGCGCTTATCTGCTCGGCAAATGGGTGGGTGGCATCAATCAATAAATCAATTTTTTGTTCTGTTAAATATTCAACTAAGCCGTCAACACCGTTGATATTGGTTGAGCTAAACCCACCGATGCGCACTTTTGCCGGGATGTCCGGAACATTATTTGTTCGCCCAGCAAGGGAATAAAAAATTTCTGTTGTATCTGACAGATTTTTTGCACTTGCGATGGCTTTGGTTATTTGTATGCCTTCGCTGGTGCCACCCAAAACAAGAATTTTTGTTTTTGTTGTATTCATCAGCTTATTTTTGCACTTCTTTGCTGGTCGCAAGGTGGTTTTTGTTGCGATCAAATATCCAAACTTCAACCTCGGTGCCACCGGGCAATGTTGCCATAACTACTTCGCGTGCTTGTTTTGCCACCACATTTGCCAGTTGGCCTGCCATGGAGTCAGCTAAATGCAAAACTTGGGCGGCAGTTGTGGACGCGTTAGCCGCAGCAATAATTTTTTTATCCGCACCCAATTGTTTTAAAATATCGCCAAGCCTGATTGTATCAACGCTGGAACGTGATGAATGCAAATCCATTTCCCCTTGGGCCAGTTTGGATATTTTTCCAAATCCACCAGCAATGGTAATGCGCTTAATTTGTTTAGTTGCTAAATATTTTAACATTCCCCCGGCAAAATCACCCATATCGATCAATGCTTGTTCGGGTAATTGTAAAATATCATTGGCCGCATTTTCCGATGTTCGCCCGGTGGCGGCCAGTAAATGGTCAATCCCTAATTCATTTGCAACATCTATGCCTTGGCGAATTGCGTGTATCCATGATGAACATGAATAAGGGATAACAATTCCGCTGGTGCCTAAAATTGAAATGCCACCCTTGATGCCAAGGCGCCCATTCATGGTTTTTTCTGCTATTTTTTTTCCGCCGGGAACGGAAATAGTCACCACCACATCGGGAATATCTTTTTTGCCATTTGTAATGGCTTGAATAATCATGGCGCGCGGGCCGGGGTTGATGGCGGGCTCACCCACATTTAAGGGCAATCCCGGCAAAGTAACGGTGCCAACCCCATCGCCTGCTGCAAAACATATGCCGCTGCCAAGTGGGCCGCGTGAAACCATGGTAATGATTTCAAGCCCATGGGTCACATCGGGGTCATCGCCCGCGTCTTTTATGATGCCCGCAATGGCATAATCATTTCCCAGTTCAGTTGTAGATAAATCAAATATCGGGGTTTGTCCGCCGGGCAAGTGAATAGTGGCTTTGTTGGCAAAATTACCACTGACAAGCGCATGATATGCAGCCCCAGCCCCGGCGGCAGCGCACGCACCAGTGGTCCAGCCACGCCTTAATTCATTTTTTGGGCTGTTTGCGGGCCTGTCATGATTTTTGTCATTTAGCATGGGGTAAATCTAGTGCAAGTTTCTAGCTAAAGCCAGTTTCTACAGGTTTATTGGCAGTTTTTTGCCGACCCTTCTCGACTTGCGGTGGATAAGCCGGGGCTTTATGGTCGGGATTTAATGTGACTTTAAATAGTAAAAATTTGAAAAGGGAAATTAAATGTCGCGCCGTATATTCGTTGCAATTGTTGTAGTTTTGGCCATAACCGTGGTGGTGCTAGCCACCGTGGGGCGCGGTTTTTTCACGCCTAGCGAAGATGTCTCTAAAACAACAATTGTGGGCAAGGCTTCTATCGGTGGACCGTTTCACCTAGTGGATGGTTCGGGCAAGCCCGTCAGCGATATGGATTATCGTGGCAAGCACATGATAATTTATTTTGGCTATAC
>JAOUJU010000324.1 GCA_029883045.1 Rhodospirillaceae bacterium | reverse complement strand
CGAAGCGATTGCTGGCAATAATTCCCACATATCATCTGCAGTAAATTCAACCTCAATATGATCTGCCCCTTCGGCTTTGGCTAATTTGCGTGCAAGTTCGCGTTCATCATTTGCTTCGGTTCCAGGAAAGCCTGCGGTAAAGGCAACAACAGGTCTAGGGTTAAGCCTGCTCATCATTGCCAACAGGGTTGATGAATCAATTCCGCCCGAAAGAAACATTCCATATGGAACATCTGCACGTTGGTGCACTGTGACGCTATCGTTCAAAACCTTATCCAGCGTAAACAATGCTTCACCGCTTGTTATACTTATTGGCCCACCATCGGCTAACGCCTTTTTTATGTGACGTTCAATTATTTTACCATTTTCAATAATCAATGTTTCGCCCGGCATAACGCGCCGTATGTTGGCGAATGCTGTTTTTTTTCCGCAAATAAACTGTAGCTGCAACAATTCATCACGCGCAGATGTATCAAGTTCGGCATTTACCAAACCAGATTTAATTATTGCGCTGGGTTCAGATGCAAAAATAAACGCATTTTCAGTTTGCGCATAATATAGCGGCTTAATGCCAAACGGGTCACGCGTCAACACAAGGCGGTTGTTGGCTTCGTCCCAAATTGCAATTGCATACATACCGCGCAGATGATCAACAAATTGGTGTCCGTGTTTAATATACAAAAACAGTGGTGGCTCACAGTCAGATTTGGTTTTAAAATTAACATCAGACATATGCAAACGCAGTTCAGGATTGTTGTATATTTCCCCGTTGGCGATAAGTGCCACTTCTTTTGCGTTACCATCTTTACTGATAAATGGCTGATCGCCAGTTTCAAGGTCAACAATCGCAAGGCGTGTGTGAACCATGGCGCATGGGCCTGAAACGTATGTTCCGCTACCGTCAGGTCCACGATGGGTTAGTGCGCGCTCCATTTTCTCAAGCGCGTTACCCACAAGTGGTTTGGATATAGATATTATTCCGGCAATCCCACACATTGGCTAGCTGCCTACCATTTGAAAGAAATCAAGGTATTGTTTTATTACTGAGTGTTCGGTGAAATCAGCTTCATATGAAGCACGCCCATTGGCAGATATTTTATTTCTTAAATCACCTTCAGTTAAAACGCGTTTTATTGCCACAGCCATCGCATCATGATCATCAACCGGAACCAATAGCCCATTCTCTCCATCGTTTATTAGCTGGGTCGGCCCTTGGGAACTGGCCGCTACAACCGGGCATGACTGCGCCCAAGATTCGATAACAACATTTCCCAGTGGCTCATGGCGTGACGGACAAACAAAAACATCGCTAGCACCAAGTAACGCAGCGGTATCTTCGCGCCAGCCTAAAAAACGAGTGCGCGGACGCACCCCTTCCTTAAGTGCAATATTTTCCAGTGCCTCGCGCTCGGGGCCCTCGCCAGCAATGCAAAGATATGCATCAGGAATTAATGCAAGGGCGCGAATAAGGACATCAAACCCTTTGTTTTCATGCAGCCTGCCAAAAGCCATTATCAATTTTGCGCTATCAGGAACATGCAGCTCTTTGCGTAAAATGGGCGGGGTAACGTCTGCTGCTACAAAATTAGGTAAATAATGCGCGCGATCCTTCGGCCACCCTTCTTTTATCAAATAATCAACAATGTCATGAGTATTACCGATCAAGTGATCGCAGTGGCGGTAATATTTAAGGTCATAATAACCGCCAAGCCGTGCGACATGCACATAATCAACGTCAGCCAATTTTTTCTTAGGCATTTTCGCTGTAGCGCGGTTCATCCAGGTAAGAACAATATTGGGCCTATAATCACGAAGCTGGTTACGAATAGCCAGCGGGGTGAACAAATCAAACCTGCCGCCAAATTTCAGCAGCACAGGATCAATTCCAGCTTTTTTAAGTGCTTGCTCGCGTCCACTGTTGGGGCGAATTAATACGCGCTGGTCTAGATTAGATTTAGCAAGCCCAATTACAAGGCGAGTAAAAAATGCTTCAGCACCGCCAAATTCGGCACCAGCCATGGCTTGAAGTACGCGCATGGAAGACATTTATTATTATCCCCTATTTTGCCAAAGTTTACGCGCAGCGCGTTCGGCCTTGTTTACGTCTAGTGTTCCCATAAGACTGCCAACCTTGAATAACCTGTCTTTGGAAGGAAATATATCATCATAATCAAGATCTGTGCGCACATATGCACATTTATCACCCCAAGGGCCGTAATGGTCTTCGCGCGAAGGACCAAAAAGGCCAAGTGTCGGTATACCAGCTGCAGCCGCCATATGCATAAGGCCAGAATCATTGCCAACAAAAAAGGAGCATCTTTTTAAGCAAGCATAAACCAATAACAAATGATGTGTACCAACAAGGTCTATTACATCCCTACCGTCGTTAATTAGCGCGTCAATTACCGGGCTAGCCATTTCGCGTTCACTTTCGTGC
>JAOUJU010000323.1 GCA_029883045.1 Rhodospirillaceae bacterium | reverse complement strand
CCGGAACAAAATGAATTTGCAGGTAATTGGAAAATACCGCATTACCCACAAGGTACGAAATAAGGGCGAAAACACCCGCGGCAATCATGACCGGAACAATAGCCAAGCCATCAAGCCCATCAGTCAGGTTGACCGCATTGGATGCACCGACCATTACAAAAGCACTAGCAACAACAAACACAAAACCTAGCTCTAGCAATGTGTCTTTGAAAAACGGAACTGCGATTGTGGTTTGCAATCCTTCGGGCAACATGCCTGATATCCAAGCCCCGGCAATAAAGGCAACTATAAATTGAAACAGTAATTTTAATTTTCCTGAAAGCCCGTTATGGCTACGTCTTTTTACCTTTAAATAATCATCAATAAACCCAATTGCGCCATAAGCAGCCGTTACCCCCAGCGCAGCCCAAATAAATTTGTTAGAAATATCTGCCCAAAGAATGGTTGAAAAAATTGAAGCAATAAGAATAAGCAACCCGCCCATGGTTGGTGTTCCCTGCTTAGATAAAATGTGTCCTTCTGGGCCGTCAATGCGAATTGGCTGGCCGCCTTTTTGTTTTATCTGCAAGTGCCTTATCAAATATGGACCAACAACAAAACTAATGATAAGCGACGTAATAACCGCACCACCGGTACGAAACGTAAGGTAACGAAATACGTTGAAAACCGATATTTGCTCGGCAAAAGGAAACAGTAGGTTATAAAGCATTTTTATTTCCTTTTTTTATTGTTGAATTTTTAATTTGATCAAGCGCCTTGATAGCCGAAACCACGGTGCCCATGCGAACCCCAGCTGAACCCTTCACCATTATAACGTCGCCTTCGTGCAGTGTGCCGGGCAGATACCCGGCGGCTAGTTCCGCAGTTGCAAATTGTTTTCCCTTTATTGTATTTGGAAGCTCGCTCCATAGGCTTTCCATCGCTTCACCAACGACAAACACCATATCAACTCCACAATTAATTAGTTCATGTGCCAATGCCCGATGTGCGGGCATAGTTTCCGTACCCAGTTCCAACATATCGCCCAACACAGCTATTCTACGCCCACCATTGGCCACCGCTTCACCACAAAGAACCTCAATCGCGGCTTTCATCGAAGCAGGAGACGCATTGTAACTTTCATCAATCAGGGTAAAGCTGCCGTAATCTAGTTTTATGGAAAAGCGTTCGCCCCTGCCCTTGGCTGGAGTTATTTGCGCCATGTCATTTGCGGCAGTTACTACATTACCATTTACCGCAAGAACACCTGCTAGCACGCAAAGAGAATTCATCACCCAGTGCCTGCCGGCAATGCCAACACGATAATCAATGCGTTGATCATTTATTATAACACTCACGTCGGAACCTTTTGCCCCAACCTCAAACGATACAAGATGAACATCGGCATTTTCATCGCTACCAAATGATATTATTTTTTCAATTCCAGATTTTTTTGCCGCAGTCGCAAGTTGGCTATATTCAGGGATGTCATGATTAAGAACCGCAGTTGCATTTTTTTCGGCACCGATAAAAATTTCTGCTTTGGCTTTAGCTATCTCTTCAAGGGATTTAAAATATTCGGTATGGGCTGGTTGAATGGTAGTAACAATGCAAACGTGCGGTCTGGCCATTTTGGATAAGCTAGTTAATTCGCCGGCATGGTTCATACCCATTTCTAGAACTGCAAAATCGCTATCACGCGGAATTCGCGCCAGACTAAGCGGTAACCCCCATTGATTATTTAAACTGCCCTCGCTGGCGCTGGTTTTTCCTTGTTTGGAAAGAACGTGCGCTAATGCTTCTTTTATTCCGGTCTTGCCGACAGATCCGGTAACCGCAATTATTTGTGCGTTGCTGGCACGCTTACGTGCGGCAATACCTAAATCTTCAAGTGCCTTTTGCGTATTTTCTACTGTCAACAATGGTGCATTGGTATCAATTCCATCAGGTAAGCGATTTACCGTTGCCGCAACCGCGCCCATGTCAAATGCCTTGGCGACATAATCATGGCCATCAAGGGTCGGGCCAACCAAAGCAACAAAAAGATCGCCCGGGTTTAATGTGCGCGTATTTATAGACACCCCAGAAGCCACCCATTCATCGACGCACGTGCCCCCAGTTGCGCTTAACGCTTCTTTAGATGTCCACAATTGATGGGTGGAATTCATTTTGCCACCCCCGTTATTGCTTTTTTTGCTTCAATCACATCATCAAATGGAATTGTTTTATCGCCTATTATTTGCCCTTGTTCGTGGCCTTTGCCAGCAATAAGCAAAACATCACCTACTTGCAAACCATCAACCGCGTGACGAATGGCCTGTGTGCGATCAGCAATTTCTGTTGCACCGGGGGCTGCTTTTAATATCGCCATACGTATTGTCGCAGGGTCTTCGCTGCGCGGATTATCATCGGTAACAATTACTTTATCGGCACCAGCCGCTGCAACGCTTCCCATCAAAGAGCGCTTTCCCG
>JAOUJU010000049.1 GCA_029883045.1 Rhodospirillaceae bacterium | reverse complement strand
AGGGAAAAACAGCAGGTGATGATTTTTTTGTCCGCCCTAGAAAATTATCCCTAACCTTTAAATACGCCACAAGCGCATCGCTAGCGGGTTCTGATAATGGAACCATTCGTTCCTTACCGCCCTTGCCGACAATGGTTAATATGCGCCCATCACGTGATATTGCGCGCAACCCCATACTGACAAGCTCACTAACGCGAAGACCGGTTGCGTATAAAATCTCAACCAGTGCAACCAAGCGCAAGCCATCAATGCCACTATGACGATGGGCGGCTTCTAATAAATTTTCTACTTGGTCCTCGCTTAGATATTTGGGCAGGCTTTTGCCCTGACGCGGCCCGTCAATTGCTGTGGTTGGGTCGTCTTGGCGAATGCGTTCGGAATACAAAAAACGAAAATACTGCCTAAGGGTTGAAAGCCTGCGCCCTGCGGTTTTTGCCGACAGACCAGTTGATGATAACTTTGCTAGATATTTTTTTATTAATGCCCCATCGGCACGTTCAATCGATTTACCCAAGGTTTTTGCAAATTCGGTGAAATCCATTAAATCGCGACCATATGATTCGATGGTATTTTTGGCTGCCCCGCGTTCAGCCGCAAGCATTTCAAGGAAGCTTTCTGCGTGCCTAGACAGGGGTACAGTTTGGACGCGGCGCCTTGCCATGCTTGAGCTCCCTCAGGCTTTGTTGTATTTTAAGTTTATAGCACAAACATAAAATACTGATGTATTACTGATATATTATAGGCCAGCGCTAACCGCAGCCTCGAGCGCAATTTCACGGGCTTCTTTTTCAAGGCCAACTGTGCGCAAAGCCGTAAGCAGGCGATGAAGCACCGCCGTCTCAACGCTATCGGGGCCGCCATTACCCATAATAACCAAAGAAAGAAGAATTGTTTCGCCCACGTGTGCGCGTTCGGCTGCAGCGTTTAAGCGAAACCATAACGCCGGATGCGGTGCCAGCACACCAAGACGCTCAGGGCCAGCTACAAGCGGTACCCAATATTCATTAGGAACAACATTGCCCAGCGCATCAAATACCGCGCCAAGAAGCGCCGCACGATTACGCGCAACGTCTTTGTCTTCGGTGGATTTTTTTATTATTTCTTGCCACAGAACAAGATTTTTAAGATCCCAATCCATAGCACCGGCAAAACCAGAAAGGCGTGCAATTGGCATAAGCGAAGTAAGTTCGTTGGTTAGTTTTTTATTATTTTCAGCACCTTGTTTTAGTGTTTCAAACCATGCCATGGCTTCGCTGTGGCGTTCGGTAATCAAAAACGCCCTAATTGCCTCTGGCGCAAACCACGCAAGATTACTTGATGGCGTTACCCTACTTAGCACCGGCAGGAATGCCCGTGCGGTAGAGGCATACCTGCCACCACTGCGCGCCATTGTAAGAGCCCGGGAAAGGGCTATTGCTTGGGCCGATGGAACGGTTTGCATCAACGACGCGCGATAAAGTAAAGCCCTGCTCATGGGGCCTGAACGTCTGGTAACATTTGCCAACGGGCTAGAAAGCTCGTCTTGATTAAACTGGATGGATGCATAAATCTGGCGAAGCGCGTCAACTGGAAGCGCGCCTGCAACCTCGGCGCGTTCGGCTGCTTCAAGGCGTAATTCGGTACTAGCATTGGGGCTGATCGCAATTGCACGAAGAACACCCGGAAGATTTGATTCAATTGTATCTGATGGGAACCTTACTTTTGCTGCCCGGGCCAAAGCCAGATGCAGCGGTTTGGGATCGCTCAATGAATCTATGACTGGTACTTTGCCACCAACCGCAAGGTGATCAATTAGGGTATAAAAAACATTATCGCGCGCACCCATTTCGTGTAGCAACGAAACGCCCAAGGCGGCCGCATCGTGCTGCCCGCCAAGGGCTTGGCAAAATATAAATACCTTTTGCCAATAGCTTGAACTTTCATCGGCCATATACAGCTGCGCCAGTTCACAGGCGCGCGCATTGTCGCCGGTTAATAAGCGAGTATCGACCTCTATGCGTAAAAGCTCTTTATGTGAAACCATTCCGGGGAGTGCGCCCATAAGCCTTGCAACGCCGCTAAAGTCACCCATATCGGCCAAAAGCTTTGCCCGAATTGTCACAAGTTTTCCGTTCTCGCCTTCGGGAACATCGGCACCGGTCAAAAGAACGCGGCGCATTATATCGCGCGTTGCCGGTGATGAGGTAGTAACCGAAAGCTTAACCAACAAGTTTTCAAGCTCTTGTCGATCCATGCCATACCATAGGTCGCGATTAAAACCGCCTTTATCTGGTGACAGCACACCGATGGTGTCTAAATTAATTCCTGCAAGGTTTTGAATTTGCACTTCTGACGCGCTAGGGCTTTGTCTGACCGGAGTATCGCCTACTGGCATTACTGTTTCTTCGCTACCAAGCGATGATGGTGGCGTGAGCTCAACCGGGTTTGACTGCGCCATTCCAGCAGTCGCGACACCAACAGTTAAGGTAAAAACTATTGTGGAAAATATCACCCCCATCCGGGAGCCTTGTTTAACGCTGGAAACGTTCATCTGGAATTACCTTTTCAACCTTTGCCACGGGGGCCGGAATATCCCAAGTCGATAAAAAAATTCCGCCTCCCACAATAGAGGCAACGACCAGTATAAATATAAGGGTAGAAAACTTTTTCATAGAATCTCCGAGCTAGGTGCGAATCCAGATAAATAAATGTTGCGTAATGAATACATGGTGTTGTTAATTTTTTCCAACTTTGCGGGTCATGGCACAGTGAAAACTTCGTACATTCAGACCTTTATGCTAGGTTCGGAGTGTGGCAAATTTCCGGCAGTGTACATAGGGCCTAATGGTCTTTCAACGCCTGTGGGCCATTAATATCTAGGAAATGCCAAGGAAATAAGCCAAAAATCGTCTAGAACTGGTATTTAAGCGAAAATTGATGAGTGAACAAACCGATCAAAATAACAAGATATCCCCTATAAATGGGAAGGCTCTGGTGCTGGTGGGCCTAATGGGTGCCGGAAAAACCAGTGTCGGTAGGCGCTTGGCCAAACATCTGGGCCTTAAGTTTATTGATGCCGATGAAGAAATAGAGGCCGCAGCTGGTCTTTCGATTGATGATATTTTTGATATCTACGGCGAAGAAGAGTTCCGCGCCGGTGAGCGCCGGGTAATATTGAGAATCCTAAGCGAGGGTCCATGTGTGTTAGCCACCGGTGGTGGGGCCTTTATGGACAAGGAAATAAGAGACGCCATTAAAAGCCACGCTATTTCGATCTGGTTAAAAGCTGATCTAGAAACCCTGTTGGAGCGCACCTCTAGGCGCGGAGGAAGGCCATTGCTAAAAAAAGGTAATCCGGCTGAAATACTGGAAAACCTTACCAAGGAACGCTACCCAGTTTACGCAACTGCCGATATAACGATTGAAAGCGGAAACCACACGCACGATGAAATGGTTAACAAGATAGAGATCGCCCTGAAGGAACAGCTAAATTGAATACAGGTTCTAATACAACAAATGTGGAAAAACTACGGGTTGAGCTAGGCGAGCGAAGTTACGACATTTTGCTTGGGTCTGGCCTGCTTAGCCATGGGGCAGATTATATAAAGCCGCTACTGCAAAGCCCGCGCGTGGTCGTAATAACCGATACTAATGTTGCACCGCACCACCTTGCCCCACTTATGGCTTCGTTAAAAAATGCCAACATTGACGCAACCTCGTTAACCCTTCCTGCTGGCGAAGAAAGTAAAGGCTTCGCCATGCTGCAAGAGCTTATCGAAAGCCTGCTTGAGCTAAAAATTGAACGCACAACAACCTTGATTGCGCTTGGCGGCGGAGTAATCGGCGATCTAGTCGGATTTGCCGCAGCCATAACCCTTCGTGGTGTTCCTTTCATACAAATACCAACAACGCTTCTTTCCCAGGTGGATAGTTCGGTTGGCGGCAAGACCGGAATAAATTCACGTTTTGGAAAAAATCTTGTTGGTGCTTTTTATCAACCACGTCTTGTGCTGGGCGACATTGCAACCCTTGATACCCTGCCCCGAAGGGAAATTCTTTCCGGTTACGGCGAAGTTGTAAAATACGGTCTTATCAGCGATGCGGGTTTCTTTGATTGGTTGGTTGCAAACGGCCGCGCAATAATAGACGGAAACGTCGAAGCAAGAATAAAAGCGGTTTTAACAAGCTGCAAAGCCAAAGCCGAAATTGTTGCTAAGGATGAGCGAGAATCAGGCGTTAGGGCACTGCTCAACCTTGGTCATACCTTTGGTCATGCGCTTGAGTCCGAAACCGGGTATTCAGATAAATTGCTGCACGGTGAAGCGGTGGCAATTGGTTCGGTTATGGCGTTTGATTTGTCCCAACGCACCGGGCATTGCTCAATGGATGATTTCCAAAAAGTTCGCAACCATTTTAAAGACATCGGTCTAGCGGTCGGAATATCTGAAATAATGCAATCTGACTGGACGGCAAAGCGATTGCTAGAACACATGAGCAGAGATAAAAAGGTAAAGGATGGAAAAATTGCCTTCGTTCTTGCCCGCGCCATTGGGGATGCTTTTATTACATCTGATATAAGCAATGAAACCGTGAACGGTATGATTGAAGATTACCTAACCAACTAACATTTAATCAGGAGGCCGGGCCTTAAAGGCACCGGGTGCAGCACAATGTTATTAACTGCAGGTGCTATATTTATTTTACTTATTATGTCTGCATTTTTTTCAGGGTCGGAAACGGCTCTTACTGCAGCATCAAAACCGCTTATGCATCAGCTGGAAAAGGGTGGCAATCTTCGCGCCGGGCTTGTTAACCGACTGCTTAGAAAAAAAGACCGCCTGATTGGGACAATTCTTCTTGGTAACAACTTGGTTAATATTCTGGCTAGCGCATTGGCAACTAGCCTATTGATTACAATTTTTGGTGAGGCAGGTGTTGTTTATGCAACCATCGCCATGACCTTGCTGGTTCTTGTTTTTTCCGAAATCTTGCCTAAAACGTATGCCTTTCGCCATTCTAACAGGACCGCACTTTTGGTTTCACCTGTAGTAAACATGTTGCTGTTTTTTCTTGCCCCATTTGTTTACACAATCAATCTTTTGGTTAGGGCCATTTTGTTTTTATTTCGCGTCGATTTGCACGGCGAAGATGTTTACCACTCCCCGACCGAAGAAATTCGCGGCACCATTGAAATGCACGCCGAACATGATGACGTTGAGGGGCATCATCATATGTTAAAAAGCGTTCTTGATCTTGATGATGTTCAGGTGGGCGAAATAATGATTCACCGCCGCATGGTAGCAACCTTGAGCGCCAGCAATTCAATTGAAAAAATTATTACCGAGGTTCTCAAAAGCCCATACACCAGAATCCCCATATGGCGGGGCAACCCCGATAACATAGTTGGTGTTTTGCATGCTAAGGCATTGCTGCGCGAAATTCGTGATCGCGAAAGCAAGGGTAGCAGCATCAACGACATAGACATTATTTCCATTGCCAGCAAACCGTGGTTTGTACCTGAGTACACCCCCCTTTCAGACCAACTTCAGGCATTTCGTTCTAGGCGTGAGCATTTCGCGCTTGTTGTTGACGAATACGGAAGCCTTTTGGGTATTGTAACGTTGGAAGATATTCTTGAAGAAATAGTTGGCGAAATATCAGACGAACATGATGTTTCGGTGCCAGGTGTTCATATTCACCCTGATGGCAGCTTCGTTGTGCAGGGCGATGTAACCATTCGCGACCTCAATCGCCAACTAGGCTGGCACTTGCCAGACGAAGAAGCCGCAACCATTGCCGGTTTAGTGCTGCATGAAGCAAGGCGCATACCCGATGTCGGGCAAAATTTTATGTTTCATGGATTTCGTTTTGAAATTATGCGCAGGCACAACCAACAAATAACAGCCCTTAGGGTTACCCCACCAACTGAATTGGCAGATACCTAAGACAACAAAATAAAAACTAAATTATGCAGATAAAGACCGGACATTACCGTTGCCATAAATGGCGCTGGTATTTTCTGGGATCTTTCCATGTCCGGCACTGCGATGGCCATCTTCGGTTGCGGCTGAACGGAAATAATTAACCGCAAACGCCCGAACTGCTGCAGTGCGACTTGAATCGTTACGATTGTCATCAATCATTGAACAAAGCTGATGTGCGCTCATTCCTTCGCGCGCACAAATCTCGTCGAAGGCTTCCCACATGTGGACCTCAAGACGAATAGAAGTTCTGTGACCTGATATTGTTACGTTTCTGCTGACAAGTTTACTATCGATAGAGGACAATTAATCAATCCCTTCATGGAATTTTGTGCGTTAAGCCCCCCCTCATAAGAACTGAAACATAAAACTATAAACCACCCATACGCGCAAGGTTTATTTTAATCATTCTTAAAATGATAATATATATATGTAAAATTTATAAAAAATTTGAATAAAATTTTATCTATTTTATTTTCCTGTTTATTTTTCGGCCTCTGCGGGGGTCATGGTTTTTAATTCCATCGCGTGGATATGGCCGCTCATCTCGTCTTTTATTACATCAAACACCATGCGTTGGCGCTCTACCCGGGATTTGCCGTCAAACAGATTGGAAACAATAATTACCTTAAAATGGCTTTCCCCTTCGGGGTGGGCGCCGCTGTGCCCGGCGTGCTTGGCTGAATTATCAATTATTTCCAAAGATGTGGGGGCAAAAGCAGTGGTTAGCTTTTCTTTCAGCGCATTATGGATTCGCATTAAAATGGGTGCTCCTTTGCTGGCGGTTTTTGCTTGTTTCTTTAAGGCGCATAGATGGTATCCAATTGCCTGATAATCAAGAAAAAATGCCAAAAAATATTAAATAAATAATGGGAAAATATTGGGCTCAAACTGTGTCATATTGCGCCTAACCTTGCAACAAACGGGCGCAAAGCCCATAGTTATACAATGAATAAAAGAGCTATAAACACAGGGTTTGACCCATCCTTTAGCAACGATGATGCCGGCAAAAAGCATGTGCGCACTTGCGAATGGCCTGGGTGTGAAAACCACGGCGAACATAAAGCCAATCGCTCACCCCGACAGATGAGCGATTATGTCTGGTATTGCGTCGATCACGCGCGCGAACACAATAAATCGTGGAATTTTTTTGAAGGCCTTAGTGATGACGAGGTCGAAAGAGAAATACGCAACGACACCGTCTGGCAACGCCCAACATGGAAACTAGGTTCCGGGCCAAGCGCGCACAAGGCCCGCTTTGGGGCCGATGGTCCAGAAATAAGGGATGACTTCGGCGTTTACGAAGGTGCTGTTGGCGGCGGTAAAAAAAGCGCCAATAAACACGAGTGGGAAAAAAGACCGCGGGCTGATACTAAATTGATGCGCGCGTATTCCTTGCTTGATATTGAGCCACCCTCTAGTAAAGAAGAAATAAGAAAAAAATATAAAAAGCTGGTAAAAATACACCACCCTGACGCCAATGGCGGCAACAAAGAATCGGAAGAAAAATTCAAGGATGTTTCAGAAGCCTATCAATTGATCATGGTTGCGTTTGATAGCTCGTTACTGTAACCCACATTTGCAAAAATCTAATTATCCAACCCCTGAAAGAAAACATTATGGCATCAAATGAATTCCCCCTGAGCGCACCCGACATCAGCCTTGATGTTCGCCAAACATTTGGCATTGATATCGATATGGATGTTCCGGCATTTAGCGTTGGCGAAGAACACGTTCCGACAATTGATAATGCTTATCAGTTTGATTTTGACACCACGTTAGCCATTCTTGCGGGCTTCAAGCACAACCGCCGGGTAATGATCCAAGGTTATCATGGAACCGGAAAATCAACCCACATTGAACAAGTGGCGGCGCGGCTTAACTGGCCATTGGTAAGGGTAAACCTTGATAGCCATGTATCTAGAATTGATTTGGTTGGCAAAGATGCAATCGTACTAAAGGACGGAAAACAGGTAACCGAATTTCGTGAAGGACTTTTGCCGTGGGCCTTACAAAACCCGGTAGCGATAGTTTTTGATGAATACGATGCCGGCCGGCCAGATGTTATGTTTGTCATCCAGCGCGTGCTTGAGGTCGAGGGCAAGTTGACGCTTCTTGATCAAAGCAGGGTCATCCACCCCCACCCCAGTTTCAGGCTTTTTTCCACCACAAATACAATTGGTTTGGGCGATACCACCGGGCTTTATCACGGCACCCAACAAATAAACCAAGGACAAATGGACAGGTGGAATATTGTCACCACACTTAATTACCTTCCGTTCAAGGACGAGGTCGCAATTGTGCTGGCCAAGGCAACCCATTATGACACCCCCAAAGGTAAAGAAACCGTAGCCGCGATGGTTCGCGTTGCTGAACTAACCCGCGAAGGTTTCATCCAAGGTGATATTTCAACTGTCATGAGCCCAAGAACGGTCATTACCTGGGCCGAAAACGCAGAAATTTTTGGCAATGTCGGAACAGCGTTCCGTCTTAGCTTTCTTAATAAATGCGATGAATTAGAGCGTTCAATAGTTGCCGAATATTTTCAGCGTTGCTTTGGCGAAGAATTACCGGAATCAATAAATTCTAATGCTGGCAATAAACCCGGTTGATGGACAGTTGTTAAAAAAAGAAACAAATTCCGAAGCAATAAAACGCGTCACCCAAGCGACATTAAAGGCCATGTCCGGACGGCGCGAAGTTTTGGTTAGCTTTTCCCGCGGGATGGAAGCGGCCAGCCTTTCGGGTAATTCTGCTATTATTCCCGAACCAGCAGAAAAACCAAGTGCAGCCGACATAGAACGTTTGCGCGGAAACGCAGATGCGGTTGCGTTACGTCTGCATTACCATGACGAAAAACTACATAAAAATATAAGCCCCCAAGGGGATGAGGCCAAACGGCTTTTTAATGTTCTTGAACAAGTACGGGTTGAGGCATTGGGCGAAATTGATTACCCCGGTGTCAGAAAAAACCTTAGTGCAATTCATGAATTGGCAGCGGAAAATTACCGCGACATAACCGAACGTGACCCCGCCCACAGCCTGCAAGCGCTGGGTCTATTGGCGCGTGAACGCCTGAGCAAAGAAACCCTACCCAAACATGCCAAAACATTGGCCGATCTATGGCGCGGGTGGCTTAATGAACGCGCGCCAGGTGCCCTTGACCGGCTTGCAAAAAATTTAGAGGACCAAAAATCGTTTGCTGAGGCAGCTTATGAAATGTTTCAACAGCTTGACCTTGCTAATCTTCCCCCTGCTAGCCAAAACGAAGAAGAACAAGATGAAGATGATGCATCAGATGGCGGTGATGGCGATGAACAAGACGGCAACGATGAAGCAGATGGCAACGATGAAAGCCCCGGCGATATGGGTCAACAGGCAGCCAGCGACGTGGCGCTTGGCGACGAAGGTGGCGATGCGGGCGAAGAGCAAGACATGATAACTGGCGGTGAAAACCCGTCAGGGCCAACCGAGCAAAACAATAACTGGCCCGAAAATGAACCACGCACCCCGCCCTATCATACCTTTTGCAACGAATTCGATGAGGTGGTAAGTGCGGGCGAACTAAGCGAAGCAATTGAACTAACCCGTCTGCGCGAACAACTGGACAAACAATTAGCGCGCCTTGAAGGTGTGGTGGGAAAGCTTGCCAATCGGTTGCAACGCCGCCTTATGGCTAAGCAATCGCGTTCATGGGAATTTGATTTGGAAGAAGGCATGCTTGATGCTGGGCGCCTTTCGCGGGTTGTTACCGATCCCATGCATCCGCTTTCGTTCAAACAAGAATTTGATGCTGATTTTCGTGACACCGTAGTAACGCTATTGATTGATAATTCCGGTTCCATGCGGGGACGGCCCATTACCATAGCCGCCACCAGTGCCGATATATTAGCGCGCACGCTTGAACGCTGT
>JAOUJU010000322.1 GCA_029883045.1 Rhodospirillaceae bacterium | reverse complement strand
TGTTCGCCCTCTTCGCCGCCTTCGATGAGTTCTTCCAGCGTATCGCGTGCGGTTTCACCGCTGCGCCCACTTAGCCATTCTATAAATGATTTCCAGAAATTTTTTTCGCGCCGGGCCGGTGTCGTGGTCTGGTTTTCACCGTCCGGCGAGATAGAAGAGGGATCGTTCATTATTTATTCCGTTTATGTATCAAGGCCTTTTGCATTTAAGCGTAAGGGTTATCGATACCTAGTCCTTTCAAAATTTCCATTTCCAGATTTTCCATTATTTCGGCCTCACGCGCGTCAACGTGGTCAAGGCCAATAAGGTGTACCATACCATGAACCGCCAAATGACAAAAATGATTAGCCAGCGTCTTTTTTTGTTGGGCTGCCTCGGCTTTGGTGGTTTCAAGGGCAATGGAAATATCGCCCAATAACCAAGGCATTCCAGCCGAACCACCCCCCTTTGGCAATGGCCCTGCGGCAAAAGACAGAACATTGGTGGGCTTATCAAGGCCGCGATAATCACGATTAAGAATTTGCTGACGGGCATCATCTAGCAACATCAGGCTTACCTCGACGGTGGTGTTTTTACAAAGCTCAAGCGCGACCAGCCCTTTTTCGCACGCCACCAGCCATGTGGCCTGAATTGCCCGGATCGCAATTTTTTCACCATCAGCCAGTTCGCTATTCCAGCCATCAGCATCAACCGATACATCAATAACCAGATTATTTACGGGCTTATCACTTGGCGAATTGGCCATAGCATTTATCATTTCTTTGCCATAGGGGATTTGTTGTTTTCATAAGGGGCGGCGGCACGACGGTTTTTTTCCGCCCCGTCATAAGCATTTACGATGCGTGTTACCAATGGATGGCGCACAACATCGGCGGCGCCAAATTGTATAAAAGAAACGCCCGTTACATCATCCAATATTTCACTGGCATCGCGCAGGCCCGAGCGCTGACCCTTGGGCAAATCAACCTGGGTTAAATCACCGGTAACGACCATGCGGGCGTTTTCGCCCAGACGGGTTAAAAACATTTTCATTTGCACGGCTGATGTGTTTTGCGCTTCATCCAAAATTACAAAAGCATTGGCAAGCGTTCGCCCACGCATAAATGCAAGGGGAGCTACTTCGATTTCGCCATTTTCCAAACGTTTAACAACCTGTTCGGCCGGCAACATATCATAAAGCGCATCATAAAGCGGGCGCAAATAAGGGTCGACCTTCTCACGCATATCGCCCGGCAAAAAGCCAAGCTGTTCACCCGCCTCGACCGCGGGGCGCGATAATATTATGCGGTCAACTTCACCCCTGACCAAACGTTCAACCGCTTTGGCCACCGCCAAATAGGTTTTACCGGTACCGGCCGGGCCGATGGCAAAAACAAGCTCGCTTTCATCTATCGCTTTTAAATATTGCCCCTGCGTTACCGAACGCGGTGAGATAGAGCGTTTTTTTGTTTTTACCTCAAGCGCGCCAACTGCACTTCCTTTGGGTGATGCCGTCAGGCGCACGCTAGCGGCAACCTCATCGGGGCCGACCTCGCCGCCTTGGATAAGCCTGCCGTAAAGATCTATCATTACCATTTCTGCTAATTCAACGTTTTCGCCGGGGCCGCTAATTTCAACCTGCCCGCCACGCGCGCCAATTGTTACGCCAACCAGACCTTCAATTTGCGCCAGATGGGCATGATGAAACCCAAAAAGCGCTTGGGCCAAATGGTTGTCAGCAAATGTCAGGGTTGCCATTTTTTCGGATGCTTCGGTGCCGGCAGATTTGTTTTTGCCGGCAGGTTTTTTATTTTTGGTTTTTGTTTGCGTTTTTTTTGTCACGCACAGAACCTTTCATTGTTTTTATTGGTTATCAAATCACCAAATAGAGAATTGCCGTAACCGTTTGTTATTTTCACGCTGGCAATCTGGTTCATCAATTTATCATTGGCTTCAACTACAACCGCTTGCATGTATGGGCTACGCCCGACCAATTGCCCCGGTTTTTTTCCTCTGCGATCAAATAACACTTCCATGGTTTTGCCGATGGATTGTTCATTAAAGCGAAGAGTGTTCTCGCTTAGTAATTTTTGCAAGCGGGCCAAGCGTTCTGATTTTACCTGTTCGTCAATTTGTTCTTCCATCATGGCCGCGGGCGTGCCCGGACGGGGCGAAAACACAAACGAATAAGATTGCACAAAACCAATGTCGCGCACAATGTCACAGGTATCTTCGAAATCGCGCTCGGTTTCACCCGGAAACCCAACTATAAAATCGCTAGATAGCGCCATATCCGGACGGGTCGCCATTATTTTTTCGGCCAGCGCGCGGTATTGGGCGGCGTTATGACGCCGGTTCATGGCTTTTAATATTTTGTCCGAACCCGATTGTATGGGCAAATGCAAATAGGGCATCAGCTTTTCAATATCACGATGCGCGGCAATCAAGTCGTCATCTACTTCGGCCGGGTATGATGTGATATAACGAATGCGTT
>JAOUJU010000321.1 GCA_029883045.1 Rhodospirillaceae bacterium | reverse complement strand
TGGTGATTATGACGTTGATGGCGCAACCTCAAGTGCGCTTTTACAAATGTTTGTAACCGCTGTTGGTGGCAAGGTTACGGTTTATATCCCAGATCGCATCAAAGAAGGTTATGGCCCAAATATTGATGCTATGGAAAAGCTAAAGGACAAGGGCGCAAAGGTTGTTGTAACGGTTGATTGCGGTACAACCGCGTTTGATGCGTTAAAGGCTGCCACCAATATGGGGTTGGATGTAGTGGTTGTTGACCATCACGAAGCAGAAACCGCATTGCCCGAAGTTTTCGCAGTGGTAAACCCAAAACGAATTGATGAAAAAAGCCCACATACGCACATGGCCGCAGTCGGGGTAACATTTTTATTGTGCGTGCAGGTTAACCGGGTTTTGCGTGAAAAGGGATGGTATGACAATGAACGCACGGAACCCAACCTAACCAATTGGTTGGACGTGGTGGCATTGGGCACGGTTTGTGACGTAGTGGCGTTAAAGGGGGTTAACCGTGCGCTAGTATCCCAAGGATTAAAAGTTTTAGCTGGGCGAAATAATATTGGGCTTAAAGCCTTGGCAGACGCGTCAGCAATCAAAGAAATACCAACTGCTTATCATTTGGGTTTTGTTCTTGGTCCGCGCATAAATGCCGGGGGCCGCGTTGGAGCATCTGATTTAGGGACGCGGCTTTTAAGCACCACTGATGTTTATGAAGCAACTGAAATTGCCATGCGTTTAAACCAGTTAAATATTGAACGCCAAGAAATTGAAGCAAGCGTATTAGAACAAGCAATACTACAGGTCGAAGGGCGCATGGAAAACGATGATCCCGGTCCGTTTGTTGTTGCATATGGTGATGGCTGGCACCCAGGTGTTATTGGCATTGTCGCATCACGCTTGAAAGAACGTTTTAATCGCCCGGCGGCGGTTATTGGTTTTACCAATGATGTTGGCACAGCGTCAGCGCGTTCGGTATATGGGGCGGATTTAGGCTCGGCCGTTATTGCTGCGCGCCAAGCAGGCCTAATTGAAAAGGGTGGGGGTCACGCCATGGCCGCAGGGTTTAGCGTTTCGCGTGAAAACTTACCCAAATTAGAAGAATTTATTGCAAACAAAATGAGAGATGCCATCGGCGATAACCCACCGCCACCGGGATTGGTGTTTGATGGAATGATTGCATTGGGCGGGGCAAATACTCGGCTGGTCAAAAGCCTTGAAAGTGTAGCCCCGTTTGGGGTTGGTAATGCCGAGCCCAGATTTATTATTAAAAATGCTCGCTTTGTTGAGGCACGCCCCGTGGGCAATGATCAAAGTCACGTAAGATTGGTAATGGCTGACGAGGCCGGAAACCGCTTAACCGGGATTGCCTTCAGGGCACAAGCAAGTGATCTTGGCCCCGGTTTATTGGGGCACGGCGGTAAACCATTTCATGTGGCAGGTAAGCTAAGAATTAATGAATGGCAGGGGCGTGAAAGCGCACAGCTGATAGTAGAAGACGCAGCCCCTGCCTGGTAGGTTATTTTTTATTCAGTATTTTCTTTACCTTGTTTGATGTGTCTAGTCTTGAAACCGTTGGCATGTTGTTACCTAAAAGCGGGGTAATATATTCCATAAATTTGGGCGTAATGTCGTTACCTTCTTTGTTTATCATGTTGGCCGACATTACTTTGGTTTTGGCAGCAACGTCCGATACCTTTGATAGTTTGTATTCAACGGCGTAATTACCAACCCGGTGAATGGTGACCGTGCCGTGGGGCTTACCAGAAAAATGTGCAAACTGTACAGCCTTTTCACCGACTTCGCGGGCTTCAATTTGGTCAATATCGGAAACACAGCCAAGGAACGAACGCTGTAGATAACCAAAGGTATCGCCGCGTACGCGCTTGATTGGGGTTTTGGCTTTTATTTCATCGCACAATAAATCGGCCAACGCCCCGGTACCGGAAAGTTGGATGTTTCCGTGCGCATCTTTTTCCACGGTTTTCATTAGCTTGGAAATAATTGGCGTACCCTTAACGTCGTGCACTCCTTCGGAAACGGCAACAATACAACGACCAAGGCGGTCATATACTTTTTTAACGTCGCTTACGAATTGTTTGGGATCGAACGTGCGTTCGGGCAAATATATAAGATGCGGGCCATCGTCATTGTATGTGCGCCCGCCAGCCGCAGCTGCGGTTAAGAAGCCTGCGTGTCGGCCCATTACCACACCAACATAAACACCTTTTAATGCGGCGTTGTCTTGATTAACTCCGGCAAAGGCGCTGGAAACAAATTTTGCCGCCGAAGGAAAGCCCGGCGTGTGGTCGTTGACCATAAGGTCGTTATCGATTGTTTTTGGAATATGAATGCAGGTTAGATTGTGGCCGGTTTTTTGCGCGTGTTCGGCAATAATGCGTGCGGCATCGGATGAATCGTTGCCGCCAATATAAAAGAATGTGCCAATGTCGTGCGCTTTTAAAACGCGGGAAATTTCTTCGCAATATTTTTGATCTGGTTTGTCG
>JAOUJU010000048.1 GCA_029883045.1 Rhodospirillaceae bacterium | reverse complement strand
GGGGCGCTGGAAAAAATTTAAACCTTCTAAAATTTATCTAGGTTTATTTAAATTTTTCTACTTTTAAGCATCTAATGTGGCGCCATCAAAGTTATCAACAACAGAGTTTTGGCATAATCTTTCGGCAGGGAAATGGATGATTACTTCTGTTCCCTCTCCTTTGGTGCTATTAATTGTTATTTCACCACCATGAAGATTTATCAAACCAACGGTCAAGGGCAAACCAAGGCCCGTTCCTTCATTTTTTCGGTTTAACCCTGCATCAACTTGGCCAAATTGCGAAAGAGCGGTTTTCAATTCGGACTCGCTCATCCCGATGCCGTTATCTTTTACCGATATTACCGGACGGCCAAGCTCATCAACGAAATAATTTATTTTTACCAAACCATTTTCATTGGTAAATTTGACAGCGTTGGAAACAAGATTTAGCAAAATCTGTTTCATTCGTCGTTCATCGGCCACAAATGATTGTGCGCCTTCGTCAATTTCTACAACAAGCGCAACCTTCCCCTGTTCAGCGCGCTGGCTTATTATGCTTTGCACCGTTGCAACTATATCTTTCATGGAAACAATGCCTTCGCTTAGCTCGACCCGGCCTGCCTCAATTGCGGAAACATCAAGAATATCATTGATAATATCTAACAAGTGTCTGCCGGAATTATTTATCAGATTTACATAATCTGAATATTCCTTGTGTTCCAACTTGCCGAAAGTGGCGCTTATTATAAGATCAGAAAAACCAATAATTGCATTAAGCGGGGTGCGCAGTTCGTGGCTCATATTTGCCAAAAGTTCGCTTTTTGCCTTTGTGGCAACTTCGGTTTTTTGCATTGCTACACGTAATGCTAAATCATTTTCCTTGCGTTTGGTGATATCGCGGTGCGATGAAATAAAGTGGGTTATTTCTCCATTATTATCACGAATCGGCGAAATAGTGACAGAAGCCCAGATAATTTCTCCGCCTTTTGTTTTATCCTGTATTTCACCGCGCCATTCGTTACCGGAAAGTATCGTGCGCCATAGGTCAGCATAGACCTCTTTGGGTGTATTGCCCGAAGCAATTATTTTAGGGTTCTTTCCCTTAACTTCCTTGAATTTATAGCCAGTAAATTCCACAAACTTGCGATTTACATATTCTATTTTACCTTCTAGGTCGGTAATGAATACAGCGTCAGCGCTTTGTTCTAAGCCTTGCAATGCCTTGCGCAAGGTTTCATCGTTTTTCTTTCTTTCGCTGATGTCATGCATCATGCCAATAAATTTACGTTGTCCGTCAATTTCCATAGAAGAAACGTTCAATTCCATCGGAAATAGCCTGCCGTTTTTGCGCCTGCCATACAAATCGCGCGCTTTATTGATTATGCGCGGGGCTATTAATTTGGAATTATTTATATAGCTATCATGGTCAACCCGTTCGGCCGGGGGCAATAAAATATTTATATTTTGCCCAATTACTTCTTCTTGTTTGTAACCAAACATTTCTTCGGCAGCCGGATTAAATGTTTCAATTGTACCCAAGGCATCAATTGTAATAATGCCTTCGGCAACATTATTGATAATTGATCGCACTTTGGTTTCACTATCGTTTAATTCTTTGGTTCGAATCGCAACCAACGCCTTAACGTCAGCATCACGGCGATGAATATTTAAAAGCATATTATAAAGGAACAGTGAAAAAATTATCCCGGCAGATAATAAAATCCATGAACTATAAGAACGGTGGCTGTCATAAAAAATACTGGTTGGCAGCATTATAATTTTCCATTGCCTGCCGGAAATACCCATCGGCTCAATTCTTGACAGGGGCTGTTGCCACAGCTGCTGAAACGGTAAAATATTTTTATCGTTACTGGCACGCGATTTGTGGACATATATAATTTCACCGCCAGAATCTGCCTCGGCATCAATAATATAAACATCTAACCCTTGGGGGTTGTGCCCGGCAATGGCGGCCTCTAGTTCCAGCCCTACATCAATTTGTGCAATAACAAAGCCACGAATTGAAGCCCGCCGTTCGGCAATGGTAGAAACATCATTGGGGTTTTTGTAAACTGGTTGTACCAAGGAAATCATCTGGTTGCTGGTTTCAGTTATTTTTCCCAGCAATGGCCTGGAAAGTTTTCCCGAAATCGGGATCACAACATTATAATCACGCGCTTGACGAAATAGCGCACCAAGGTCGTTGTCAGAAAAAATATCAAACCCAACTAAATCGCGATTGCCAAAAATAGGTTCGGCGTACAAAATCGGTAAATGCTGTATATTTTTATCACCGCCATTTGGCATGGCATTGCCAGATTTGTCCATCAGGCTTTTCCCACCAAGGCCAAAATTCCAGTTTTCCCCTTCAATGGTGCTGCGGTGCATATGGTCTATTACAGGTGCCCAGAAAAATGCTTTTAATTCCGGCATTCGTTTTATTGTTCGATCTGCAAAGTTGGTAAATTTATCACGCTTTACAAACTCTTCTATTTCGATCGAATGGGAAACTGTATCTAGGGATATTTTTACGTCATTCATCCTGCCCTGTAACAAGGAATGGTACGTGCTGCTTATATTGTGAAATTCTTTTTCTAGATCGCGTATTTCCATGTTGCGAACCAGTCCAAACACGGAAAAACTGATGACCAAGGCCACCATGGTAATAAATGCCTGATTTGCTGAAAAAAATGAATTCTTTTGCAAAAAAACCGCCCCTAGAACTGCTTACTTTAATATAGCCAGTGTCTGGTTATATATTCTTTCATATGTTCCGTCTTTTTTCATTTGCGCAAGGGCCGTTGCCACCGGAATGGCTTTATCTTTATGTTTATTGTTCAAATACATAAACATTTCCACCGATGCTAGGGGTGGTTCATGCGATTTAACCTTTAGCCCCATTTCCTTTGCCCGCCACAGCCCCTGCCAGCGTTCATATAATATTACGTCAATTTCCAACTGCGACAGACTGTCAAACATTTCTTGTGGGGTTTTGACCAAGGTGACGTTTGGGTGATTTTTAGTATTGTTTTTAAATATTTGCCAACCTTCGATATGGGTTATTTTATATTTTTCGAGAGATTTCCAATCGCTCACCATTTTATTCATGCCCAATGAATAGGCAATAAAATCGTTATCCATCAGTTTTTCCGGAACAATCACCAAATTTGTAAATTTCTTATCTATGCCCTTTATCCGTAGGGCAGCGCCATCATCAATTCCGGAATTAGCATTAGACAGTGATTTGGCCGAATTTTGATAAACGATAACTTCCGCATCTACGCCTATTCTGGAAAATGCCTCACGCACGATTTGGTCAATGAAACCGTCTTTATTTATGGTGGTAAATGGATCGCGTATGCCGGAGCTCAAATATATTTTTTCTGCGGCCAATGCTCCATCAAAATGGAACATTACACTTAGCAGCAATACAAATATTGCTGAGAATTTATTTGTCATAACTTAATCTCCCCCCGGAGAGCCTTTGTTGCCTATTGCATATTTTTTTATTGTTTATTTTCTTGCTTGTTTTTTTATGGTTTATACTGATTTGCTGGATCTGGTGCCCATTTTAATCAATTTTACCCTTAGATACAGAGCGCTATAGTATGATGATATTGCCATTTTTTCTACATTGATATTTTTCCTCTACTTTTTGATATAAAATATAATATATTGAAAACAAACGATTTTTGTTAATTTATGGTCTCTGTCAGGCTATTGTCAGTAAAATATATGTAAATTCTCCGTGATGGAGGGCAACGCAAGCCTACCGAACGGAGCATTGTTAAATGAAAAACCAAATTTCATGGGATGATAGGTTAGCAATTGATGGCGACGCCATTGATGCTGATCACAAACACATCATAGAAATTATCAATCGGTTTTTGGGTAAAGTTGGTAATTTTCAATCGGCAAAAGAGCTGGTTGAAATATTAGAAACCTTGCACGAGGCAGCACATGATCATTTCCGCCGTGAAGAAGAATTACAACGGATAATTAAATACCCCGATCGCGATATCCATTTCACCGAACACCAACGCCTTACCACTAAGCTAGAAAAACTTATTGAAGAAAGCCGCCCTACCGGGGGAAGCTACGTGAATGTAATGGGTGATAAAGTTTCTGATTTTGTTCACGAATGGCTTTTTTCCCATATCCTAAAAAGTGATATGAAAATGAAACCTTACGTAAAGCATGCGAGGAAAAAACTGGTTAGCAAACCTGCTGGCCAAGCAAAAAATGATAATCCCGATGATAGCAAGAATACGTCTGATAATTTATTGGGTAATAAAAGAATAGTCAGCGCCTAAAGAAAATTTATTTACTAGCTTCTTCTTCAGCTTCACGGACTGCCTTATCGAATGCTTTTTTCGTTGTAAACGGATCGAATTTAGGCAGATCCTTGTCCTTTATTTTTTTCATACCAGCACCTTTTGGCATGACCTTGAAATATTCACCGTCACGGCCAATTACTGCAAATGGTCTTTTCCAGCGAGAAAATACCCTGCGCATTGATGCCGAATGGTCGCAAAAAACCTCATACTCACCGGGGTCATTTTCAAATAATATTTCATAGGCTTTAATAAATTCATCTACGAAATCTTGTTCGACCAATGCCATGTTGCTGATTACCCAGCAACGGTCCTCAAAATCCCAATAATAAGAAAGACCTATAATATCGCCATCTTTATCAATATAGGGAAAAAATGGAAAAGTCCGACAAGCCAACGAACGGTTATCGCGTTCGCAGTTTCGCGCACCATTGCATTCAATTGCCTTGCAGGTGGTATCTAATTCTTCCACAATTTTTCTGCTGGCCGCATCTACCGGAATAAAGTTTTTCCACATATCGGTACGTGAGCGTAGAACCTTCCATTCGGACATCTGCACAACAGGAATTGCATTATCAGCAGAACAGCAAACTGGCTCGCCACCGTTGAGCGGCGCACACTTTGCCCCGCAATCAACCTGCATTACCGGTGCATTAAAAAAATCAAATATTTTTTTATAGGTACCGCGGGTGGCTTGATTTTTTTTACGTTTGCTCATTTTTTTCGCTTTATTTAATTGATGAATTTGGCTGAAGACAGAATCAGGCTGTGGGGATTCTTACCCGAAATCCCGGGTCAATGGTACCCAATGTTTTTCTTAAATTTGATATTTTTCTTGAAATTTATTGTTCGCGAAAAGCACGGCGAAAACTGTCTTCGAGCGGGGAGAGCAAGTACTCAAGAAAAGTGCGCTCACCAGTGACTATCACCACTTCGGCGGGCATGCCGGGATAAAGCTGTTTGGCATCAATGCGTTCAAGCTCGCCCGGTAAAATTTCAACCCGGGCCATATAATAGGACTGACCGGTTTGCTTGTCCGTCAGGGCATCGGCCGAGACATTGACCACGGTTCCCTTAAGATTGGGCGTGGTGCGTGCTTTTAGCGCCGATAGCCGTATTTCAGCACCTAGTCCGGGGCGAACAACATCAATATCAAGCGGATTAACCCGGGCCTCGACAATCAGCAAATCATTTTCCGGCACCACGTCAAGCATGGCCCCGCCCGGCGGAACCACCCCGCCAGATGATAAATATTTAAGATTTAGAACTCTGCCAGATACGGGCGAGACCACGTTTAGACGCTCAATGCGAAGCTGGTTTAAGGTGTATTTTTCAAATGTATCGGCACGCTCGCGCTGAACGGTTCGCATTTCTTCGTCTATTTCTTTTATTCGTGTGGTTTCAATATTACCTATAGATATTTCACCAGCCGATATTTCTTTGGTTGCGCTATCTATGCGGCCTTTCATTTCATCAATACGCAACTGCATCTGGGCTTCGTCTCGGCGCAATGCCTGCACTTGGGCAACCCTAGCGTAACCTTCTTCTAGCAATTTTTCCGTTCGCTTAAGGTCATCTTGCAGGCTTTTTAGCTCGCGTGATGCGGTTTCAACCTGACGTCTGAGGGATTCTATCTGGCCCTTGGTCTGGGAAATACGGCTTTCGCGCAAAGTAACCTCACCAACACCAGCGCGTGAACGGCTTTTAAATATACGGGCCTGCCCGGAAATGGCCTCGGCAAAACCGGGCCTGCCTTCAAACCGAGAAAGGGTTGAAAGCCAAGTAATTTCACTTTTGTCTGCTTGTTCTGAAAGCAGGCGTGATTCTTGGGCCAGCAGGCTTATTAAACGCCCTTCTAAAAGTTCGTTCTGGGTTTTTATTTCGGCGCCATCCAGCGTTAACATAACTTGTCCGGCTTTTACTTGATCGCCTTCTTTGACAAGAAGTTTGGCAATTATTCCGCCATCAACATGTTGAATGGTTTTACGGTTGCTATCAACCTGAACAACGCCCGGTGCAATTGCAGCACTTGATATTGCCGCGGTGGACGACCACAAGAAAAACCCGATAACACCCACAATTACAATTGCGCTACCGGTGTATATCAGCCTGCCAACCGGCGGGCGCGCAGAAATATTGCCGACGGGCATAATGCTTGTTACCGGAAAAATTTCCAACACCCGCGCGCGCAGTGACAGCACAATTGCAAGTGTGCGTTTTACAAAATTATTTATTTGAAATGGCGCGTTCATTTGCCATCCCCTTTGTTATTTTTCCTTTTATTATTTTTATTGTCGGCAATTGGTCCAGAAACTGGGCTTGTGCGGGCAAGGTCAAGTTCACGCAGTTTTTCAATTACTTTTTCCCGTGGGCCAAACATAACCATCTGTCCTTCTTTCAGGACCAGCATCTTATCTACCATTTCGACAAACGGCATACGGTGGCCAAGAACCACGGTGGTAATTCCACGTTTTTTCAAATGGCTTAATGCCAATGCCAATGCCTGATCGCCCTCGGAATCAAGGTTGGCGTTAGGTTCATCTAAAATAACAAAACGCACATCACCCAACAAGGCACGGGCCAAGGCAATACGTTGGCGCTGCCCCCCTGCCAATAGTTTTCCGCTATCGCCGATTTCGGTATCGTAGCCTTTACTTAAACGTAAAATCATTTCGTGTGCGCCCGCCTGTCGGGCGGCGTCAATTACGTCTTCATCGGATGCATCAGAAAACCTTGCTATGTTTTCTTTTACGCTACCGGAAAAAAGCTCAATATCTTGTGGCAAATATCCAATATAACGACCCAAATCTGCGCTGGGCCACGTAAATACATCTGCCCCGTCAAGGCGAACCTTGCCGACTTGGGCGCCTGCTACGCCCACCAGCAATCTTGCCAGGGTTGTTTTACCTGAAGCCGATGGACCAGCTACGCCCAGCATTTCACCGGGTTTAAGCTGAAATGCCAATTTAGAAATAACCGCACGATCGGCCCCCGGCGGAATGAACGAAATGTTTTCAACTTTTAATTCGCCCTCGGGTCGCGGCAACGTTGTTCCCCCGTGGCGGTGGCGCGGGGCTGAATGAAAAACCCCAAGGCGTTTATAAGATGCAAAAGCACCAACCCCTTGCTTCCACGAACCAATTGATTGTTCAAGCGGGGCCAGGGCTCTAGACGCGATGATTGATGCGGCAATAATTGCACCGGGGCTTATTTCATTTTGTAAAACCAAATAAGCGCCAGTCCCTAAAAGTGCAATTTGTAACGCAAGACGAAAAAATTTTGAACCCGCAAGCAACATAGATGACCGTGCGGTGGCAGACGCTAAATCGGAAAGCGATTTATCGTTTTCACTGGCAAAGCGCCTGGCCATGCGCTCTTTCATTCCCAGCGCATCAATCGCTTCGGCGTTAAGCACAACAGTTGTAGCGTCGCCCATATTTTTTGCCTGCCGTTTGCCAGCATTACGCATAAGGCTAGATGTTGTCGCATCGTTTAAAAAAGCAAAAATAAACAACATGGCCGCACCAATAAGCGCAATATTACCTAACGTTGCGTGCAGCATATAAACAAAAGCTAAATAAACTGGAACCCATGGAACATCAAAAATTGTAAGCATTGCCGGACTTGAAAGAAAATTTCTGATTTCGCTTTGGTCACGCAGTATCTGTGTGCGCGCACCAGTGCCAGCCAGTTCGGATTCAACCGCGCGCTCAAAACCAGAAAGCGCCAACGAACGATCCAACCATACACCAATTGCCTGCATTATTCGTGAACGAACATAATCAAGCGAGGCCATAATCAAAACCGCCGCAACAGCAATGATGGAAAGATAAATCAATGTTTCGGTGCTACGGCTGGTAAGCACCCGGTCAAACACCTGCATCATATAAATGGAAATGGTCAACATCAGCATGTTGACGACAAAGCTAAACCCACCAACCGACCACATTGATGCGCGCGCAGATTTTATTCTGGCGGTTAATTCATTATCGTCTTTTGCTATTTGCGAAATATCGCTCACTTGAATTAGGCTCCTGAGGTGGGGTTAGTTTTTCCATTTCCACCACGATTTTATGAGCACTAGGAATATCGGGTTTTTCCGAATTATTTAAAAAGCCTTATTTTTTGGCCTATTATACACCGTTGTTATCGCCCGAATTATGTTGCCCCGTCAATAGATTAAGCGCCATAATGCCCTGTTCTGCCCTTTGATAATAATGAATATTTTATCACTTTTCTGTGACGGGCAACGCAATACCAGCCCACATGGCAACCACATGGAAATCACACGGCAACCCAGCCTGATTATTCGTGCTCTATCCGCACCGGAATGGTGCCTTTAACCTGTATATCACGATGGGGATAGGGAAATTCAATTCCATTTTCATGAAATAAATCCCAAATGCGAAGATAAATATCGCTTTTGATATTTGATAAACCCTTTTCCGCATCTTCAATCCATATTCTAAGTTCAAGATCAACCGAGCTGTCGCCAAAACCCTTCAACAAACATTTTGGTTCGGGCTGGGGTTTGATGCGTTCAAACTCAGCCGCTGCTTGCTCAGCCAGCATTATCGCTTTTTTGATATCGCTGCTATATGAAACGCCAATTGGTAAACGCTGGCGTACCATACGGTTTGAATATGACCAGTTTTCCACCGGCCTACTTATTAGTTCTTCGTTGGGAATTAGGTGCTCTATGCCATCGCGGGTTATTACCGAAACGTAGCGTGCCCCGATTGCATTTATCCAACCGTAGGTATCGTTAATAGCAATAACGTCACCTGGCTTTACCGATCTGTCCATCAGTAAGATCACGCCGGAAATAAGGTTAGAAACAACTTTTTGTAAACCAAAACCAACACCAAGACCAACAGCACCGGAAAATACTGCCAATGCGGTTAAATCAATACCAACAGAATTAATAGCAACCAGTATAGCCGTACCAATAAGAACAACGCGGGTAAGTTTGCCGAATAAAACCTGTTGTGACGGGGTTAAATGTGAAATTTTTCCCAGACGTTTTTCTACCGTTCGCGAAAGCGCATTGGCAATCCACAAAAATCCGATCAACGCTATAAGCATTTTTATTACGCCTAATAGCGAAATATGTGCTTCGCCTACATCAATGGCAAAGGCATCAAGAAAAGCAACAGTTGGATCAAGTAAATTGACAATATCAAGGGCGGCAACCGTCCACACAAACAATGCCATAGCCCGCGACCACCACGGGTCGGCAATAAAATTTATAGCTACCCTGATTACAATCCATGCGGTCAACAGGCTGGTGCCAATAGCCAAAATACCAAAATGCAGACCAAAACGTTGGGCGGCAAAACTAGCGGCGGCCATAACTATTAACCATACTAGCGGTTGCACTATCGGGCGAATTATTTGGCGCAGCTTGGCGCGAATTTTATCGGCCCAGCTTGCGGCAATTATTTTTTCTAAAACATTTTCAAGCGGGGAAGACACAAAGTGTGCCGGAATAAAAGCAATAATAACAATCGCCAACTGCACGGCGGTTGCGACTATAAAAACATCGCCCCGAAGCCATGCGATGATGCTACGGATAGTTTTTTCAACATTGGCCGGATCTAGATATGCGTCCACTTAAACCCTCGCTCAGACAATTGAAATCGCATTAATTATACCATGAGCCATTACGCAAAACTGATCAAGGGGGGGCTGAGAGTGGTGCTGGT
>JAOUJU010000047.1 GCA_029883045.1 Rhodospirillaceae bacterium | reverse complement strand
TAATTATTGTTAGCAAAAGATAAATTATTGCCGCCACTAAATAGAATGTGAACGGTTCTTTGGTAAAGCTAACCGCAACCTTGGTTTGGCGCATTAGCTCTTCAAGTCCGATTATGGATACAAGTGATGTATCTTTTAACAACACCAAAAACAGATTGCCCAATCCCGGCAGGGCAATGCGCCATAACTGCGGCAATGTTACTAAACGAAATACGTGCCATTGGTGCATGCCTAATGCACGTGCGGCTTCTGCTTGGCCGGGTGGAATTGCCAAAAATGCACCACGAAAAACTTCGGTTGCATAAGCACCAAATGTAAGACCAAGGGCAACCACCCCTGACATGTACGGGCTTATCTCAACAAACTTAGCGCTACCAAAATTGTTGGCAATTGATGTTAATATTGATGATGCGCCAAAATATATTATCAACACTACCAGAAGTTCAGGCAGGCCCCGTATAATGGTGGTATAAGCCCCAGCGATAGTGCGTGCTACGCGTGAACTAGAAAGTTTACCAACCGCACCCAATAGCCCCAACAATAGACCAAGAACAAGCGCACCCATGGCCACCCGAATGGTCATCAGGGTGCCAAAAAGCAATTGGTCGCTAAATCCGTACAGATCAATCATGGCTTATTTGTAAAATAAAAAACCCGCGCCGTCATCTGGCGCGGGTTTTTATATGTTATCCGGGCATTTACTTAGTAAATGTCCACGGCAAAGTATTTGTCGTTAATGGCTTTGTAAGTGCCATTTTTGCGAATTGCGGCAATGGCAGCGTTAAGTTTACCACGAAGCCTGTCACCTTTGCGAACCGCAATGCCAATTTCATCGTCAATATCAATGGCATCACCAATTATGGCAAAACCCTTGCCAGCATCACTGCTAATCCAATCTGCACTAGGCAGGGTATCGGCAACAATGGCATCAATGCGCCCTGAGGCAAGATCCAACCATGCGTTTTCTTGGGTGTCGTAAAGTTTTAGCTCGGCACCCGATCCGCTGTCTTCTAGGTACTGCGCGGAAATGGTTGCGCGCTGAGCGCCAACGTTTTTACCTTTGAGGCTATCCATCGAAATATTGGAACCTTTTTTGGCAACAATCGAAAGGGTGTTGGAATAATAGCGATCGGTAAAATCAACAGCCTTTTTGCGTTCTGCGGTAATAGACATAGAGGCAACGATTGCATCGTATTTGTTTTGCTGCAAACCGGTGATGATTGTATCCCAATCATTAACAACGAAAAGGCATTTTACATCCATTTCAGCGCAAAGGGCTTTGGCAATATCAATGTCAAACCCTTCTACGCGGCCAGATGGGCCAATTTGGTTAAATGGAGGGTAAGCACCTTCGGTACCAATGCGAACCGTTTCCGCTGCGTTTGCGCTTGTGCTTGCGGCATTAATAGATAGCGCCGCGACAGCGGCAAACAGAATTGACTTAATTTTCATTTGTATCCTCCCTGGGGATTAATTTTTTGATTTTGCACGGTACGCCCGTTTTATATTCATCTCAAGGGTATGATTGTAAATATCTATTTACCCCCAAGAAACTAGCTAATTTGGGTTATATTGCGCCATTCCAGCTTAACTGTTGACCGTTAGCAAAGTGCTGTCAAAATGCCCGAAACGCCCACTCAATAATTAGCACAATTAGCGGAGAAACCATGAGCCCAGCCCCCCAAACACAGCAATTCAATGCATTAGTGTTAGATGAAACCGATGGCAAGGTCAGCCATTCGTTTAAAACCCTAAATACCGCCGATTTACCTGATGGTGACGTAACCGTCGCGGTTGAATATTCATCCCTAAATTACAAGGATGGGATGATAATTAGCGGTATCGGCAAGCTGGTGCGAAATTATCCACACATCCCAGGGGTGGATTTTGCCGGAACGGTAGAAACCTCAGATAGCCCAAATTTCAAACCCGGCGATAATGTTGTATGCACCGGCTGGCGCGTGGGCGAGGCCCATTGGGGCGGATATGCCACCCGGGCGCGGGTAAAATCTGACTGGTTGGTTAAATTGCCCAGTGGATTGGATGCAAAGCGCGCCATGGCCATTGGTACCGCCGGTTTAACTGCCGCCCTTGCGGTTATGGCGCTGCAAGAACACGGGCTTTCAACCGAAAGCGAAGGTGAAGTTTTAATTACTGGCGCCGCAGGTGGGGTTGGTTCGGTTGCAGTGGCGTTGCTGGCCAACCTTGGTTACCGGGTGGCGGCTGGAACGGGCCGGGGCGAAACCCATGAATATTTAAAAGACCTTGGTGCAGCTGAAATCATCACCCGTGATGAATTGCAGCAGGCACCCCGTGGCCCGCTGGCATCAGAACGCTGGTCCGGTGCCATTGATAACGTTGGTGGCCCCATATTGGCTAATTTGCTGGCCTCGCTTAAATACGGCGCAAGCTGCGCGGCGGTGGGTTTGGCCGCCAGCCCCAATCTCGAAACCACGGTACTTCCGTTTTTGTTGCGCGGCGTTAACTTGCTGGGCATTGATTCCGTTCATTGCCCCAATGTACGGCGCCTAGATGGTTGGGGTTTATTGGCAAAAAGCCTTCCTATGGAAAAACTCGACGCCATTACCAACGTAAGCCCCATGGCCGATTTGCCCGAATTAGCGGGGCAAATACTCAAAGGGCAGGTCAAGGGGCGCGTGGTTATTGATGTTAACTCCTGAAAACAGCGGCCTTTGGCCCTCGGGTACTTGACAGCAACCGCTTTCAGGCCCTAATACGGGCGCCATAATGCCAGCTTATGGCATTTTGTGGCTGGGTAGCTCAGCTGGTTAGAGCGCGGCACTCATAATGCCGAGGTCGGCAGTTCAAGTCTGCCTCCAGCTACCATTCATTAAAAACCCCCGGTGTTTAGGCATCGGGGGTTTTTTTATAACAAATAGCAAATCTTGTCAGTGTTATGGGCGCTTACTTAATTTGCATATTGTTGAGATAGTCAATCAACGACAAAATGCGTGCCCTTACCATGGCCTCAGAATCATAGTTTCCGTAAAAGTCACTATAGTGTTTGGCCGCTTCTGTTTTGTAGCGTTCTCCCCATATTGGCATGGCTCTAGAGCCGTGCGCTGCACCCATTTTTCTGCCATCAATGGTTTGGTAGACAAGGTCAGTTGGAAATACGCCACCGTTTTCTTTAGCTAATAAGGTTAGATTAGTCGGTTTGGTAGAAAGCATCCCACCAAAAGACCCGTTACCCACACCTGATTCCCCATGGCAAACGGCGCACGCGCCCATATATTCGGCCTTGCCCAAGTTGGCATTGTGTTCGGCAACGGCTACGGTTGATACAAAGCTTAGGGCCGCGCCAAAAAGCGCGGTTTTGACTATATTCCTGATGAACGGTTTCATAATAGCCTCCCTCAAAAAAAGTGGAAGCCGGGGACCAGCCGAGAAAAACAAAGGTCCCGGTCTCGATCTAACGTCGCTGATGATTGTACCCGAAATAGGGCCAAAATTCAATTTAATGTCATTATTTTTCTTCTAACCACGCCTTTGCCTACCAATTTTTGAAAGTATTCACGCCCCGTTAGCGTGAGGTGATACAATATATCCATAGCGGGAGGTATCATTATGGACAGTTCGGTAAAATCTATTATTGATAAAATTCAAGAGTTAGAGCAAGAGCTTGAAAATGAAATCGCACAGCAAAGAAACCGCTTTCAATACAGCGTTAGGGAAAAGCGTGTTGAATTCGAGGCTGAGATTATTGGCAGACACAAGAAACTAAAAACCGGAATTATCAGTTTTTTATGGGATATCGGTTTGGTTCATATATTGGTTTCGCCAATCATTTATATACAAATAATTCCTTTGGTGTTTTTGGATATAGCAACCAGCTTGTTTCAATTTCTTATTTTTCCGGTTTACTCCATACCCAAGGTCCCACGGGGCGATTTTATCGCTATGGATCGCCATCATCTGGCCTATTTAAACGTAATTGAAAAAATTAATTGTGCATTTTGTGGCTACGCAAATGGGGTGCTGGCTTATTCCCGTGAAATTGCCGCGCGAACCGAGGCGTACTGGTGCCCAATCAAGCACGCGAGCAAAACGGCAGGTCAGCACCGAAGATATTATAAATTTTCAGAATACGGCGACGGCGAAGGATACCAGAAAAACAAACGCTCAAATCTATTAAAAAGCAGACCTTCTGAACACGGTACACCAGAAAGCTAACAATAAAAAATGTAACCAACTAGCGGGGCGTGCCTGTATTTAGAAATTGAAGCCGCATTGTGTCGCTTGCATTTTTGGCAAATGTTTTTAATTGGCTTTCAACCGCATGGTTCACGCTGCCAATAGAATATGATTTCATTTTTTCATCCCAACTACCTGCCGGAACGCCAGTTAGTATTTCCATACCATCATCAATGGTGGCAATCGCGTAAATATTAAATTTACCACTTTTGGCGGCCTCAATAACATCTTGGCGTAGCATCAGGTGCCTGATGTTAGCGGTAGGGATTATCACACCGTGACTGCCGTCAAGTCCACGGGCATTGCATACATCGAAAAAACCCTCAATTTTTTCATTCACCCCGCCAATTGCTTGAATGCGACCCATTTGATCGACCGATCCGGTTACGGCAAGCGACTGCTTTATTGGAATGTTGGATAACGCCGATAGAAGTGCATAAAGTTCGGCGGATGACGCGCTATCTCCTTCGACGCCTGAATATGATTGTTCAAATACCAGCGATGCATTTAATGAAAGCGGGGTTTCGCGGGCATAGCGGCTCCCAAGAAAACTACTAAGAATCATGACGCCCTTGGTGTGTAAGGGGCCACCCATTTCTATTTGGCGCTCAATATCAACCACTTCGCCCCGACCAAGGCGGGCGGTGCACGAAATTCGTGATGGCCGTCCAAAAGAAAAATCATCTAGCTGTATTACCGACAGCCCATTTATCTGACCAGTGCGTGCACCTTCGGTTTCGATTAACAGGGTGCCATTTTTAATTTCATCTTGAATGTATTTGCGAATACGGTCAGAGCGGTAAATTTTTGCATCAATGGCACGTTGCACATGATCGGCGGTCACTGTTTTTTTGCCATCCTCTTTGGCGCAAAAAACAGCTTCGCGAACTAGCCCTACTACGCTGGACATGTGGGCGGTTAGTTTTTCTGAATCACCGGCCAGGCGTGATCCATATTCAATAACCCGCGCGACCGCCAAGCGGTTAAGGGGCAGTAAGCTGCCTTTTTTTACATCGCTTGCAATTAGTCGCGCATAAAGCATTGCGGAATCTTCATCGCGATCCATTTCAGTGTTGAAATCTGCTGCGACTTTGAACAGCTCGCGAAAATCTGGGTCAAAGCGTGACAATAGATAATAAATAATCGGCTCTCCAGTAAGGATAACCTTTACTTTCAACGGAATCGGTTCTGGTTCCAGCGATAATGCAGATGTAAAACCAAGCGATTCATACGGGCTTTCAATGCGAATGTTGCCAGCGCGCAACGTGCGCATTAGGGTTTCCCATGCAAACGGCTGCATCAGCAAGCGCCTTGCATCTAGCACTAAGTAACCGCCGTTAGCCCTGTGTAGCGCACCTGGGCGGATTAGGTTGAAATCAGTAATTAACGTACCGAATTGGCTCATGTGTTCAATGCGCCCAATCAGGTTAGGCTGGGTTGGGTGGTCTTCCTCAACTACGCGCGCACCAGCTTCAAGGTCGCTGTTGTCAATAACTACGTTAACGTGATAGCGACGGAACAAAGATTGCCCCGTTGTCGTGTGGCGACCTGGCGAGAGGATAATCGGCCCACCCATTTGCATCTGTTCCGGTTGCGCCAAAAAGTCATTAGCATTTTCCAAAACGTCTTCGCGAACCGTTGGCAGGTACCGCGCAATATCTTTTTCATCATTCCATTTTAATTTTAAATCTTCAATCAGGTGATCAACGGCAAGGGCGGTAACTTCGCGGTTTAATTCGCGGATTTTTTCTCGCAGTTCTTTTTCCAGTTTAGGTATACCATGCAATATTGCCTCTAACTTGTTTTCAATATGTTCAAGCGCCGCTTTGCGTTTTGTTTTTTCTTTGTTAGGTAATGTTTTGAACTTTGCGTTATCAATAACCTCTCCATTTGATTCTGGCGCTACGGCAAGACCAAGCGGCGTGCGTATCAAGGCGACGCCACGTGATTTGGCATCTTTGCGTAGCTCTGCGAAATCTTTTTCGCGCTGGGCGGAAAATTCTTCTTCAATAGCATTTTTGCGATTGCGGTATTCATCACTTTCAAATACTGCCGGAATGGCGCTTTTTAGTTCATCAATCAGTTGTTCCATATCAGCGCGCAGGGCCTGGCCGCGACCTGGGCGTAGGCGTAGGGCTATTGGTTTTTGTGGATTATTGAAGTTGTTGGCATAACACCAATCATCTGGCACGGGGCACGTAGCGCTTGCTTCTTTCAGATTTTGGCGTATCAGCGTTGCCTTGCCTATACCTTCGGGTCCGAGCGCAAACAAGTTGTATCCATCGTTATCCATGCCAATGGAAAAATGAACAGCCGCTACGGCCCTGTCTTGACCCACCATTGTGGAAAGCGGTATTAAATCGTTTGTGGTTTTAAATGTAAGTCGATTGGTTGGGCAGGGTGTATATAGTTCTTCAGGGGGGAGAGGTTTATATGCCATGAGAATATCCTTCCCTTGGTTTTTGATGCGCTTATCAATTGTTTCTCAATCGCGCAGACCTAAAAACACATATTACTACCAGCAATAATACATATCAAGTAAAGGCATGAAATTTATTCATTTATGGAAAAATGTATGGCTATGTGGTATAATCAAAAATGGGTCTGTGAATATCTGAAAATATGATGTCCCCTTAATGAATGGTGTTCCTAAAAAAAAGGAGCAGTCACATGAAAAAGCGTAAAACGTGGATTTTAATTGCCGACGGTGCACGCGCCCGCATAGTTGAGAATGATGGGCCGGGCAAGGGCATTGCACCAGCGTTGAATTATGAATTTGCCACAAGCCATGCCCCTACACGCGATATTGGAACCGACAAACCCGGTCGCAGGCAGGGCGGGGGGGCTCATCACGCGGTAGATCCCAAAGTTAACTGGCACAACTTTGAGAAAAGTTTGTTTGCCGCTGCCATGGCGGAAGTATTAGAAAAGGCAAACAATGAAAATATTTTTGATGCTTTGGTTCTTGTTGCGCCAGCAAAAACCTTAGGCGAGCTGCGCAAGAAGCTGAGTCCCAAAGTCAAGAACAAGATAACCGGAGAGCTTGGCAAAGATCTTACCCACATCGACATGAATGACCTAGGCAAGCACTTGAGCGAGGTTATAAACATTTGAGTGTGAAGATGTATTGTAATCTGCCGATATTAAATAATGAAAACACAAAAACCCCGCCTGTTTCTTAACTTGCGGGATTTTTGCTTTGGGTGCATCAGCTATTATTGGATTTAATATATCTTGAGCATAATCTGATATGGGTAGTGATTATAGTGTGTGTATTTTCACCAATTTAATAAAAGGTCGAAACTGGCGGTAGCTGCCTCCAGCTACCACTCATTAAAAACCCTCGGTGTTTAGGCATCGGGGGTTTTTTTCCATCCTGTAAAGGGTTTGTTCGAATCCGGTATGGGTCGCCATTTTCCCCCATTTATTGATATTGAGCCGTTTTCCATTATGCGGAAACAGCTTTAACGGCACACCATTAGGGTTTAGGTGTGGGCGACTATCCACTAGGGGCTGTGACGTCATCGTCACGCGGTGCCCTAGGTGAAGTTATTCAATTGCGACAGGCAACAAAAACCCATGTCGCGGGCTCGCGGTGTTCGGAACTAATTTTAGTTTCTAATTATAAAAATCGCTGATGTTTGCTGATGTTTTAAGGTGTAAGGTGGCTCTTTTGCTACCTAACGCAACCTTAATAGGTTAAACATTAAGGTGAAAGGACGTTGTCATCCATGCCATTTAGTAGCGCTAACCGCAAGTTCTGGGTTCCGGTTGTTTACGCTGCCGCTGGCCTTTGCCTATTGGCCGTATTGCTGGTGGCTGGTTGGGTAACCTCTGGCGCTGCCTTAGCGGTTGCAGTCTTATTATTTATCGGAAGTTTCTGGATGAACGAGCGAGTAGCAGTTATTTCTGCGCCCGAGCGTGAAGAAACGATTGATACGGCATTGGCGGCAGCAATACTTGATGCACTTCCCGACCCGGTTGTGCTGCTTGATAAAAAACGTGAAGTTCTGGCATTAAACCAAGCTGCCGCTGAATTAATGGGTGATAATGCTCGGGGAAGTGATCTTTCCATGTCGTTTCGTCATCCGCAAATATTGGATAGCGTAAGTATGGCCATTTCAGGCGGTACAGCAAAAGCAACCGAAATTACTTTGAGCGCACCTGTGCGTAGAATATTTGAAGCTTATGCAACATCTTTGCCTAAGGGAATAGCCGGTAATGCGCGAGCAATTTTGGTTTTGCACAACGTTACGTTGGCACGCCAAGCCGAAGAAATGCGGGCGGATTTTGTTGCCAATGTTTCCCATGAATTGCGCTCACCACTTTCATCGCTGGTTGGCTTTATTGAAACCCTTCAAGGACCAGCCAAGGATGATGTGGCCGCCCAAGAAAAATTTTTAAATGTCATGGAAGGTGAAGCCGGGCGCATGGCGCGACTAATTGATGATTTGTTGTCATTAGCGCGAATTGAGGTAAACGAACACGTTAAACCCCAAGGCAACGTAAATGTTGAATCTGTTTTAGATAGTGTTGTTGATACTCTTTCGGTCAGGGCGGGCGAGCGAGGGATTGAAATTGAAAAGCGCATTGATGCAAACCTGCCAGCCATACAGGGCGATACTGATCAGATAACCGAAGTTTTTCAAAACCTGATAGATAATGCAATAAAATATGGTCAAGAAAACGAACCTATATCATTGCGCGCAATACCCGTGGAGCGCATTCCAACCGTGGGCGGTTCGGGTGTTTGTGTTTCGGTTGCCAATCACGGCGTGAAAATAGATCCTGAACATCTTCCGCGTCTGACAGAACGGTTTTACCGAATTGATAAGGGTCGTTCACGCCAAATGGGGGGTACCGGGCTTGGGCTGGCAATTGTAAAGCATATTGTGGCCAGACATCGTGGGCGGTTAACCGTTGAGAGCACAGAGAAGGACGGAACGGTTTTTTCTGTTTATCTACCGGTAAAATAAATTACCGAATTTTTGGTGCTATTAAGTAAGATCAAGAACATTAAATTTATTGGAAAGATTTCTTTCGGTAACAACATCAATATCGTTAATTCGCTTCATATCAGCGGTTAATTTAGATGTCATATCATTAAGCATTTTTATTGTTTCATCCGATAGCGGTTCTTTTTTTTCTATTTCCATCTGTACCAATAAAATATTGTTCAGAAAATTATTAACCAAATCGTTCATGGTCGCCATGGTGGCGCGCGCGGTGTTCAGGCGTTCTTGTTCCAGGCGCCTTTTCCTTCTTGTTCTGCGAACATTACGGAATTGATCAATTAATAATGCCACAATTAATAATACGACAGAAAAAGCAACTTCTTCGGTATGAAAAAATTGTTTCTGATTTAAATACATTATAGCCAAACGAAAAAGATCAATGTGGTATGAATAATTTGTTATAGTAAAAAATATAACAACAAATAAGCCAACTATAAAAGTTGGGTAACGTCGCAATAAATTTGTAATTATTAGTGCTGTGCGGTTCATCTACTGGCCAATGATTGTTTAAACTTATTTATATTTATCAATTATATCCAATGCATCCATTTCTTTTTTATGTCTAGAAAAAACTAAGAATATAATTTCCATATTTTTTTTATGGATTAATATGATAATTTAAGCCCAAAAAAGACTTGAATCTTGCCTATATTCCACTGTCATAAAAGGTTCACATAAGCGTCATAAAAGATAAGCGGTCAAAACATAGGGTTCCATCCGAAGGCGGCAATAATGCCGTCATATGGAACAACCCTTAAAGGAGACCGCTTAAAAATGAAAAGCAGTTCTTTAATACTATCTTT
>JAOUJU010000046.1 GCA_029883045.1 Rhodospirillaceae bacterium | reverse complement strand
CTTAGGTCAAGCATTAAATACACGTTTGACGTGTGCCTAAAAAAAGCTATTATTAACAATAAGTTAGATATCAGATTCCGGAGCGCTGGTTAGCTGGACAAAAATGTCCTCTAGCTCTGGCTCCTTGGTGGCGATTTCAGCAAACCTCAGTCCGGCATCTTGTACCGCGCGGACTATTTCCCCTGAGCGCACCTTGGATGGCTGGTAATTGAACTCAAGCTCGCGTCCGTCTTTTAAGGTTACGTCAAAAACCTTTAAAGAATCGGGGATGGCATTTATTTCATCTGCCAATAACACGGTAACGCGCTTGGAATCGAGCCTGCCCAAAAGATTTTTTGTATCATCACACGCCACCAGACGGCCATGGTTGATTATGGCAATGCGGTCACATAATGCTTCGGCTTCTTCCAGATAATGGGTGGTGAGCAAAATTGTAGTACCCGCCTTATTTAATTTTTTTACGTATTCCCATAACTGATGGCGCAATTCCACATCGACCCCGGCGGTGGGCTCGTCTAACACCAACACCTGTGGGGTATGAACCAACGCCTTGGCCACTAATAATCTGCGGCGCATACCGCCGGAAAGTGTGCGGGCATATGAATGCGCCTTATCGGCAAGACCAACGGCCTCAAGTATTTCATCGGTTCTGCGCTCAGCCGCCGGAACCCCATAAAGACCGGCTTGCAAATCTAACAATTCACGCGGGGTAAAAAATGGATCTAGGTTTAATTCTTGCGGCACTATTCCAATAGAGCGCCTAGCTGCACGCATATTGTTTTCGGTGTCATAACCCCAAATGCTGGCCGTGCCCGATGTTTTATTAACAAGGCCCGCCAAAATATTTATCAGCGTAGATTTGCCCGCCCCATTGGGGCCCAGCAGGCCAAAAAATGACCCACGTGGAACATCAAGGGAAATACCCTTCAACGCGCGTTTTTCCGTATTAACTTTGCTCGCCCCATAGGTTTTGACCAGATCGCGTATTTCAACGGCATTTTCTGGCATTTGGGCCGTTTGCGGGGCTTGGGCGGTCATTCGTTATCCTTTTATTACCTATATTTAAGGCAAAGATTTATAAGGTTAAATATCGGGCGTGCTATGCAATATTGCAACCCTCAGCGCAATCGGTATCATCCATTATAGCGATGGGTCAACCTGACCTAAAGGCCAGAAATTAAGAACAATAAAAGCCGAGCTCAAAGGGTTAAAAGAGGGAGTAATCACTTAATGTCAGATAAGTCAGCAATTATTGTAAATGACACAACCGTATCATGCGAAGGCAAGGGCGATACGGGCGGTCACCCACGGGTATATATTAAACTTGACCACCACACCAATGTGGCCGAATGCCCTTATTGCGGACAAGCTTTCAAGCTTGACCCTGATGCAAAAATTTCTGCCGCGCACTAATCCATAAATCTCGCTTAAGCGAAAATAAAAAACCTATTGGAATACCATGAAGCACCTATTTCTGATTGACGGTTCGGGTTTTATATTCCGCGCCTATCACGCCCTTCCACCCATGAGCAGGGCCGACGGCACGCCCGTTGGCGCAGTTTATGGTTTTACCAAAATGATTATGAAACTGGTTGAAGAAACTGACGCCGATGCCATTGCCGTGGTGCTTGACCGGGCGCGCAAAACATTCAGAAGTGATATTTATCCTGAATATAAATCCCATCGCCCACCACCACCAGACGACCTAATACCGCAATTTCAGTTAGTGCGCGAAGCGGTTGAAGCAATGGATTTGGCTTCGGTTGATATGGAGGGCTATGAAGCAGATGATCTTATTGCAACTTATGCCATGCATGCGCGCGAACGCGGGGTCGAAGTAACAATAGTGTCATCCGATAAAGATCTAATGCAATTGGTTGGCCCTGGCGTAACCATGCTGGACGCCATGAAAAATAAAATCATCGGACCAGACGAAGTATTTGAAAAATTTGGTGTCGGGCCTGAACGCGTAATCGACGTGCAGGCATTAGCTGGCGACAGTTCGGATAATATTCCCGGCGTCGAAGGTATCGGGGTAAAAACCGCAGCATTGTTGATAAATGAATATGGTGATCTTGATGGGGTTTTGGCTAATGCCAAAAATATAAAACAAAACAAACGGCGTGAAAAATTGTTGGAACAGGCCGATAAAGCCCGTATCTCACGCCAGTTGGTTACATTGAAAAAAGATGTTCCAGTTGAAAAAACAATTGATGAATTTATTTTGCGCAAACCCGACCCCGACAAAATAATGTCATTTATGATTGAGCAGAATTTTAAATCGTTGGTAAAAAAGTTTGAGGCCAAGGGCTTTAGCATTCCTGAAAAATCTAAGAATACATCTGCGGACAAAAAAACAAAAAATGTAAAAGATGTTAGCGTTACAAAACAAACCGCAAAACCGCAAGCGCCAACGGAAAAAGTTTATGAACTGGTGCAAGATGAAGATGCATTAAAACGCTGGATTGCGGGCGCAATGGATGCGGGGATCGTGGCAGTTGATACTGAAACCACCGCACTTGATAGCATGGCGGCAAAGCTTGTGGGGATATCGCTGTCTTGCCAACCCGGTTTTGCGGCGTATATACCGCTGGCACACAGGGGCGCACCGGCACAAGGGGCGTTCGACCTAGGTGATAGTGGTGATGATAAAAACAACGAAGGCACACCAAAACAAATTAACAGTGAAACAGCATTGGCGCTTTTAAAGCCATTGTTAGAAAACCCAGGCGTCTTGAAGGTTGGGCAAAATATAAAATATGACAAGGTGGTATTGGCGCGCAGCGGGGTTGAAATTACCCCCGTCGATGACACAATGGTGATTAGTTATGTACTAGAAGGCGGCTTGCACGGCCACGGTATGGACGAACTGGCCCTGACCCATCTGGACGTAGAAACCATAAAATTCAAAGACGTAACTGGTAGCGGCAAGGCCAAGGTGACGTTTGATTATGTGGCACTAGACAAAGCATTAGATTACGCCGCCGAAGATGCAGACATAACATTGCAATTACACCAATTGTTAAAACCGCGTCTTGTCGATGAACATATGGTCACGGTTTATGAAACCATTGAACGACCATTAATTCAAATACTGGTAGATATGGAAATGCACGGCATCAAAGTCGATGCAAAAATTTTAAAAAATCTTTCAGATGATTTTGCTAAACGTCTTGGTGTGCTGGAAAACGATATCCATAAAATTGCCGGGCGGGAATTTAATATTGCGTCGCCAAAACAATTAGGGGAAATATTATTTGATGAATTGGGCTTAGAAGGTGGCAAAAAAAGCAAAAAATCAGGGGCATGGTCAACCGATGCCGAAGTACTAGAAGAGCTAAGCCATGTGCATGAATTGCCCGCCCATGTTTTAAGCTGGCGCCAATTAGCAAAATTAAAAAGCACCTACACCGATGCCCTGCAAAACCAAATTAACCCCGATACCGGGCGGGTACATACATCGTATTCAATGGCCGGAACCTCAACCGGTAGGCTGGCATCAAGCGATCCAAACTTGCAAAATATTCCCATTCGAACTGAGGAAGGGCGCGCGGTTAGAACCGCATTTGTTGCAGAGAAAGGAAACATATTATTAAGTGCGGATTATTCACAAATTGAACTGCGCTTGCTTGCCCATGTTGCGGGCATCGATACATTGAAAGAAGCATTTCACGCAGGTTTGGATATTCATGCGATGACCGCATCGCAAGTATTTGACGTTCCGGTAGAAGGAATGGATCCAAACGTTAGGCGCAGAGCCAAGGCAATTAATTTTGGAATTATTTATGGCATTTCCGCATTTGGACTAGCGCGCCAGCTTGGCATTTCACGGACCGAGGCAAAACAATACATCGATGCATATTTTGAACGGTTCCCTGGTATTCTTGATTATATGGAAAAAACCAAAAAACAGGCGGCGCGTGACGGGTTTGTCTCCACGCTTTATGGGCGTAAATGTTTTGTTCCCGGCATAAATGATAAAAACCAAATGCGTCGCAGCTTTGCCGAACGTGCTGCCATTAACGCCCCAATTCAAGGCGGGGCGGCAGACATAATAAAACGCGCCATGATTTTATTGCCAGAGGCAATAAATGATGCGGGCTTAAACGCAAAAATGCTTTTGCAGGTTCATGATGAATTGGTGTTTGAGCTGCCTAAATCACAGTTGGAAAAAACCACTAAATTGATAAAAACCATAATGGAAGGGGCGGCAACGCTGGACGTTCCATTGGTGGTAGACGTTGGTGTCGGGGGCAATTGGGGTCAAGCGCATTAAAAAAATTAGCGCATTGAATTTCTATATTAAAAATTTACCTTGAATTAAAAGATTATGCTACATATTTGACCGGGGCGTTTAGGTTAATAATGCACAAGCGTGCTTTGAGGTACCGATGCCCGTAGACGTCAGAAAAATAATTTTTTCTAACCGTGAATTAAGGTTGATCTTGCCGCATTATTGTCGGGGCAAGGGTATTCAGTTGCCCGATTCACCCATGCAGGATTTTGAAATAATTCTTGCCGAAGGGCGAAACCGCATTGTTTCAGAAAGCGTGCCAGAGGGGTTAAGGGTGGCCCTTAGGTTTGTTTCGTCCAACCCAGCTGAACCCTTTAGGGTCATGCTGGGCGAAAGCGATATTGTGGAATCCCTTATCGGGGCATGCCGCGAAGCCAAAATCCCGCTACCACGGCGGGCCAAAAAACACCTGCAGGTACAAAAGGATTCCATAGCTTTAGCCGTTGGTCTGTCAGATAACGTGGATTTCTCGCGTTCCGAAATCTAAAAAATAAACAAATCTTAAAATAATAGTGAAATACCCGTTGCGGCCACCCAAATATCCAAAGGTATAACACCTATGGAGAAGCCAACGGCCATGCCGCTAGACTTGAAAAAAATAGTTTTTTCCAACGAGGAAATACAGGCACTGATGGTTAATTTCTGCCTGCGCACCAATGTGTCTATGCCAGAGACCCGGATTGGCGAGGTTGAATTATTATGGGAACCGGAATTACAGATAGATATTAAATTTCTTTCAAAACATGAAGACGGTTATGGCCGAACCCTTTCGTTCACTAATTCCGAAGTTGCTGCAGCAGTAATAATGTATTGTCGCTTAAATAAAGAGCCATTACCAAAGACCGCAGAAAAAAAACTGGAACCAGTTGGCGATGATGCAATGGCGCTTTGTTTGCGTTTTCCTTGGGGTGAAATGTGGAATAAAGATCATCCGGGTTATGAGCTTGATGAAATTTCAACCGGGCCAGAGCAGAGCCAAAAAGTACCATTAGCCATAAAGGTAAGCTGATTTTTCAGTTGCCGCGTAATGACAGCTTTTTTCTATGACGCTCAACTAATCGAATAATAATTAAAATAGAAAAAATAATTCCATATATAATTGGCTCGCGGATGTCGGCCTTGACCATCCAGAAAAAATGTAAACATGCCAAAGCCCCCGCTGGGTAAACTAACCAGTGCAACTGTTTCCATTTTTTTGCGCCTAAGCGTTTGGCAATCCGCGCGGGTGAGGTAAGCGCCAGCACCAGCAGAATTAAAATAACCACCATGCCAACGGTTATAAAGCGCCGCTTTACGATGTCCTGCCATATTGTGGCCCAGTCAAAGAACTGATCAATCACCACATAGTTAGACAGGTGTGCAAAAGCATAGAAAAAAGCAGTTAGCCCAAGCATCCGGCGTAGGCGTATCGGCCATGCTTGTTTAGTGAAAATACGAATAGGCGTCAGGGCCAGCGCAATAAGTAAAAAACGCAAAGCCCAGTCACCCAAATAGCGGTTTATGGCTTCGATCGGGTTAGCCCCAAGACCGCCAGTTAGCGCATTATAAATCAGCCACACCAGCGGAAGAAACACAAACACAAGAACCGTCCACCAGATAGCGCGAAACGGAATTTTCATTAGAAATATTTCTCAAGGTCCATATTGGAATAAAGGCTTGCGACTTCATCGCTATAGCCATTGAACATTAATGTTTTACGCTTTAGAAATTCGCCAATTCTTCTTTCCTTGGCTTGGCTCCAGCGCGGGTGGCTAACGTTAGGGTTTACGTTGGCATAAAACCCATATTCACCGGGGGCGGAAATATTCCACGAGGTAGGCGGCTCATTTTCGCTAAATTCAATTTTGACAATTGATTTAATTCCTTTGAAACCATACTTCCACGGCACCACCAATCTAATGGGCGCACCGTTTTGCGGCGGTAATTCTTGGCCGTAAACCCCCACCACCAAAAGCGCAAGCGGGTTCATTGCTTCATCAAGGCGTAGGCCCTCAACATAGGGCCATTGCAGTACCGCACGTTCTTGCCCCGGCATACGCTCGGGGTCATGCAGGGTTTTAAATGCAATATATTTTGCGCTTGTTTGTGGTTCTAGGCGTTTGACAATATCTGCCAATGGTATGCCAACCCACGGCACCACCATTGACCAAGTTTCGACGCAGCGATGACGGTAAATGCGTTCTTCAAGTTTGTTTTTATCAATCAGGTCCCAAACATCAAAAGTACCTGTATTTTTGGCCAACCCCGAAACTTCAACCGTCCATGGGCTGGTAACAAACCCTTCGGCGTTAAAACGCGGCGCTTCCTTGGATGTGCCAAATTCATAAAAATTGTTGTAGGTGGTGATTGATTCAAAATCGGTTGGTGTTTCATCGGTTGAGCCAGCCCACTTGGTTGTCCCAAGTTGGGCACCAGCTGCCTTGGTCGGGGTGGGGCTCGCAAAAATACCGCCCGCAATACCACTAAGCGCTGCCCCTGTAATGCTCGCCGCTCCAATGTTTAAAAATTTGCGCCTAGCCTTAAAAAGCCGTTCTGGGGTGACATCATTTTCGCTTAAATCGGACTGTTTTTTGACTTTAATAAGCATTACACGCCCTTTTTTGCCTGTGGTTTGATTTTTAAATATATATAAAACAATTAAGCTAATTTAGAATAAATCCAACTTTTTGTCACAATAAATGAAAAACACCGCCCTTAAGGCATTGTTCGTTGTTTTAGCGTTAAAGGTTAGCGTGTATATAATTGCCCCATGCGAAAACTTTATCACCTTTGGCTAGACCCTTTTTCCCGCAAGGTACGACTTGTTTTGGGGGAAAAGGGCATGGATTTTGAACCCATCGTAGAAAAAGTATGGGAACGGCGCGAAGGGTTTTTGCGCCTAAACCCGGCGGGCGAGGTTCCGGTTTTGGTAGAAGAAAACGGAACCACAATTTCAGGTGCGGGCGCAATTTCTGAATATTTGGATGAAATTCATCCCAATCCACCATTGCTTGGGGCTAGCCCAATTGAACGGGCTGAGGTCAGGCGACTTTGTCATTGGTTTGATTCAAAATTTAATAACGAAGTAACGATAAATTTAATCGAAGAAAAAATTACTAAACGCTTCCTTGGTCTTGGCGCGCCCGATTCAAAAGCAATTCGTGCGGGCCTTTCCAATATTAAACATCATATGGATTATATAACCTATCTGATTGAACGCCGTGACTGGCTGGCGGGCGAACGTATATCGCTGGCCGACCTTAGTGCCGGGGCGCACATTTCCAGCGTTGATTATCTTGGCGATGTGCCGTGGGAAAAATATCCAGTGGTTAAAGATTGGTACGTGCGAATAAAATCACGACCCGGCTTTCGTCAACTGTTGCATGACATGATACCCGGCGTACCGCCACCAAAACATTATTCAGATTTAGATTTTTAGATTTCGTTTTTAAAACGCGCCAGCACTTCATCAAGTGAAATGCTTTTGCCGTTATCAACGCAACCTGCGCACCATTCACTGTGAACGTTAATAACGCCACGTTCCTGCCTAAGCCGGACCACGGCAGTGGAAATGTCAATAAAGCCAAACATTTTTTGCGATTTGGGATCATCAATTACTTTTATAAAATGTCCCGAAGCATTTTCAAATGCGTGACCGGGCGCTGGGGCCTCGTCGCCGACACCGGCGCCTAATTCAAAATTAGCCGCAAAGCCGGTATCAAAAATTTTGTCTTCGGGATCAAGATAGACCATCCCTAAATCAGATTTAACCCGTGGAAAAATCTGCACCGCATAATGGTGGATGTATTCTTTGCCAATGCGCTCAGTTTTTATAAATGCAGCAATGTTATCATCGGTTTTTATAATAACCACGTTGCCCGGGGTCACGGCCATTGCATCGCGTAAGCCAGGTTTGTTGGTATCGTTACTGTTTTCGTTAGTTGTTTCGTTCATTTTTTTTTATATCCAAAAGTTCAATGTTTGTTTGTGCTGCAAGTGCGGCCTTGCTGGTAGGCCATGTTGAAATAATTGTCATCCAGTTTTTTCTAGCCTGATTATCATCGCCTTCAATTCGCTGTATATTGCCCAACTCAAGCAATGCAGCGGGGTGGCTTGGTGCAATTTGTAAAGCGCGCAAAGCATCTTCTTTTGCCAAATCCAGTACGTCAAGCTGTCGCCAAGCGCTAGCCCTAAAGGCTAGGGCATCGGCGTCAAATGGCGAAATTGAAATTGCCTGACCCAAATCGTCGGTTGCTTCCCAAAAAGCGCCCTTAGCAGCAAAAATCTGTGCTCGAATTACTAATGGTTCTGCGTCATCGGGGCTCATTGTGACGGCGGTGTCAATTACATCTAGGGCGGTGTCTAGCTGATCAAATAAAAGCCACGCTTCTGCGGCCCGGCTTAGCAGGCGGGCTTTAAACTCTTTTGATGCATCGACCTCATTGGCCAGCCCCTCAAACCCTTGGGCTGCTTCGTCAAATCTGCCCATTCCCATTAGTGCCGCTAGGGCGCAATATCTAGCAGGGTGCCCACCGCCCAAGCCTTCCCAGCGGACGGCCTCATCAAAAGCATCATATGGGTTGCTTGATGCCATATTCAAGCAGGCGCGGTAATTAGCCTCATTGTTTGTGGGGCCAGTGTTTGTAGGGGCAGTATTTTCGTTCGCAACCCCTTGAATGGGGGCCACAAAAACCATAAACAACAAGGACAAATTTCTTATAGCGGTTATCATTATGCCTCTGCGCAGGGTGTGCGTTATAGTCATCTAATTAATACTATAATCCAACAAGGCCAAATAATTGACTGATAAATCACCGCACCTGTTTTGTTTCGGCCTCGGCTACAGCGCCATGCATCTGGCTGCCCAGCTTTTTGATGAAGGCTGGCGAATTTCTGGCACCCATCAATTTGGTGAACACGATGATGGCGGCAATAATAATGGGTTTGTTTCGTATTCGTTTGATCGGGATCATCCGCTTGATGACTTTGACTTTCTGTTTGATGACGTAACCCATGTTCTTGTTTCAATACCCCCAGATGCAGCTGGCGATGCAGTTCTTGATGTTCACGGGCCAGATATTGCAAGGCACCGTGAGCATATAAAATGGATAGGCTATCTTTCTACCGTTGGGGTGTATGGCGATACCAAGGGTCGGGTGGTGGATGAAAATGCACCACTACTGCCAACCCAAGAACGCTCGCGCTTTCGCGCACTGGCCGAAAACCGCTGGCAGAACCTTGGTGCATTTAACAATTTACCAATCCATGTTTTTCGCCTTGCCGGTATTTATGGCCCCGGGCGCAGCATGTTTGATAAAATAAGAAATGCCAAAGCAAAAAATATAACAAAACCCGGACACAAGTTTTCCCGTATCCACGTAGACGATATTACAAACGTGCTTGTGGCATCCATAAATAACCCGACCCCGGGCGCAATCTATAATGTATGCGACGACGAACCAGCAGAACCATCGGCGGTTACAAAAGCAGCGTCTGAAATTATGCGTTTTCCCGCGCCGCCGGAAATATCATTTGAAGATGCTTTACGCGATATGAGCGACATGAACAAAACCTTCTGGGCTGATAATCGATTAGTCAGCAATCAACGCATTAAGGAAGAATTGGGCATCACCTTAAAATACCCAACTTACCGCGAAGGTCTGAAAGCAATTTTTGAAGCGGGCGGTTGATGGCCCCAATAGATTAGTCAATTTTTTTGAACGATTTTTCTTCTGGATCGTAGGAAAGCAATGTTCCTTCAACAATATCTAAATACCAACCGTGCA
>JAOUJU010000320.1 GCA_029883045.1 Rhodospirillaceae bacterium | reverse complement strand
ATTCAAAATATTGCATCTTAGTAACGGCAAGTCAAGCGCGAAATTCAATATATTGTATCACTGTTTCGCGAAAGTTAGGGGTGGCGCGGTGTGGCGGATTTAGTGGGGTTTTTGCAGCTTATATAGTGTGGTTTCGCGTTCGGCGACCCTGGCAATGTCGCGCTGCGCGTCGGCGGGCAAGTTTATAAACATCGTGAAAACGTCCAGCGCGGTGTTTAGTGCGTCTTTTTCAGCGGGCAGGCTGGGCAAAAGTAGCTGCCACGCTTGTATTTTCAATGCCTTGGCGCATTTTTCGATATTGTCCAGGCGGGTGCTGGCGGTGTCGCGACCGGGGTTGAGCATGTTGCCGATGGTGCTGGGCGATATGCCCGCCTTTGCGGCAAGGGTTCTTTGGTCCCAGCCAAGCCGGGCGCATAGGCGACGCAAATTGTCGGCCAGCGCGTGGCTGGTTTCGGTTGTCGGGTACGGGTTTATGTTTTCCATGATCATTATTTTAGACCTTTGCGCGTGCGATTTGCTGTTGCGCTGAAATTCAATAAATTGTATTGTAGAATGAAATAGGCAGGTGAAACGATGAACAGCACAAAAAGCTTACGTGAACAAACAGTGCAAATTTTAAAAGATAACCAGGGCAGGCTGCCGCTTGTGGCGCGTGAAACCGGTTTAAAACATAACTGGCTGGCCACGATGGCCCGCGACGAAATCGCGGACCCTGGCGTGCTGAAATGTGAAGCGGTGGTGTATTGGCACCGTGCGCAGTTGGCGCGTGGTCGGGTTGCATGATGTTTTGCCCCTGGTTGTAGTGTGTGGTTGTAGTGTGGTGCAACGTGGCGACGTAATGCCACGTAATAATAAAAATTATTTGGGGCTTGAACGGAATCAAACAAAAACGCGGGCCGCGTTTAGGGGTGAAAAAGTTATGAGTATGTCTGCACAAGTACGAGCTGGCCGGGTGGCCGAAGGGGTGGCAATGGGAATGCGCGACAGAATGGCGGTTGCGTTTTTACGCAACGGGCAGGAGTTTATCGCAAAGGTGTTGGGTATTAGCTCAACCGAAGCGCACCGGAAAATGAACAATGAAAGCGGGTTTAAGTTTGACCAGATTGCGGAATTATTCGATGCACTGGGCTTGCAGATTGTCGACCGCGATCAGTTCGTTTTGACAAAGGAAAAATACCACGCGCTGGTGGCGATGGCGCAGGAGCAGTTAACTAGCGAGCTGGAAACGGTGCGCGGTGTACAGCGGCGCACCGGCAAGGTGGTGCCGTTAAACAGTGAGGGGGAAGCGTGATTGCATTTATAAAAGATTATTGCGAATGGGCGGTAATTATATTGGCGGGCGTGTGGGCGCACGCGCTTTTCCATCTTGGATACCCGACGGCGTGCGCTGGCGTGGTGTTAATTGTGGCGGGTAGTTTATACGCGATGATTGACCGGGAGCTGGAGGAAATATTATTGCACCGCGAAGTGCTGGCGATTATTCGGTGCGATATGAGCGCAGAAATTTGCGCGGCGGTGGATGCAGCAATGCCTGCACGTGGTGCGCGCGCATGACTGTGGACGAATTGGCAGCGGGGCTGCTGTGCATGTTTTGCGTGTTGCTTGCGTCGGTTAACTGGGATGCGTTTCTGTAAATGCAGTTGCATAAAGACCCGACACTGGAGGCCGCCAGCGCGTTAGAAATTGCGCAGAAGGGTTGCGCAGTTTGCGCCCGGCGGCGGCAGCTTTCCAGCGGTAAATTGCTTTGCGCTATCGGCAAAAAATTCCCGTTTTGTCGGGGTGGCAATGGTTTTAAATTAGATACTGGGGGCAAGGATGCAAAACCGTGATGCGTTAACGCTTGACGATGTGGACAGCGCGCTGCGCTTTGTTTCGCCCGATAACCGGGACGAATGGGTGCGCGTGGGCATGGCTATAAAATCAGAATTTGGTGACGGTGGTTTTGACACGTGGGACAGCTGGAGCAAGCAGGGCAGCACCTACAATGCCGCCACCGCGCAGACGGTGTGGCGTAGTTTTAAAGCGGGCGGCACGGGTATTGGTTCGCTGGTTTTTTTGGCGCAGGAAAACGGCTTTAAATTTAACAAAAAAGATTTGACCGAGCAGGACAGGCAGCGATTGGCTGCCGAAGCCAGCGCACGAGCTGTTGAGGTGGCCGCGCGGGCAGAAAAGGACAAGCAAGAGCGCGCGCGGGGGCATAAGTTTGCCGCCGCGACGGCGCAGCATATTTGGGCGCGGCTGGCTGTTGAGTCGGGTGCGTCTGATTATTTAACGCGCAAAGGTGTGCGCGCCTACGGGGTGCGCTTTTTGGAATATGGCCTGGTTATTATTAATCCTGATTTGTCGCTAGACCACTGGCCCAAAGTGCTGTCCGGGCCTGACGCGGTGCGGCATTTTTTCGATAACGAGGCGAAGTCCACGGCGTCGTTTCACTATCACAAACGCGGCACCGTGGTGGTGCCGGTGCAGGTCGACGGTGAGCTGGTAAACCTGCAATTTATATCTGCTGGCGGTA
>JAOUJU010000045.1 GCA_029883045.1 Rhodospirillaceae bacterium | reverse complement strand
GATAGGTTCTAGAAATTTCGTCATCAAGCGAAACAGGGGCAGCACCTGGGCGGGTTGATTCACCACCGACATCAATTATATCAGCACCTTGGGCAGCAAGGGCCAGTCCACGGGCAACCGCATCATCAAATGAAAAAGCATCACCGCCATCGGAAAAACTGTCGGGCGTTACGTTTACAATTCCCATAACCAAAGGTCGCGCGATTGATAATCCGGCAAATGATTTGTTCACAGCTTAAAAACCTCCAAAGCAATGCCCCGCCTGCTTGGGTAAGCAAGGGCGGGGCATGATTAACCTGCTTTAATGTTAATGCTCAAGCTTCTGGTTGCGGCTTACCAATACCGCCAGGCCCAGTATCACTAGCGCCCTTTGCCTTGTGGCCAGCACTTGGAACTGATGTTTTGCGCCCGCCTTCGGCTGGGGTGTCGTCATCTTCTGGACGGATTATGGGTTTGCCAGCTATCAGGTTGTTTACTTCTTCCCCGTTTAGGGTTTCGTACTCAAGCAATGCTTCGGCAATGGTATCTAGATGGTTGCGGTGCTCGGTCAAGATTTTACGGGCACTGGCTTCGGCCTCATTAATCAGGCGTCGTACTTCCTCATCAATAATTTTAGCCGTAGCATCAGATACGGTTTTGGTTTGCGCCACCGAATGGCCAAGAAATACTTCTTCTTCGCTATCGTTATAACGTAGCGGGCCCAGTTTATCTGAAAACCCATATTCGGTTACCATGCGCCGTGCCATTCCGGTCGCTTGCTGGATATCACCACCAGCACCAGTGGTTATGTTTTCTTTGCCAAAAACCAACTCTTCGGCGATTCTGCCGCCAAAGGTCATGGCTAGCCTTGATTCTAATTCAATAAATGAATAGGCGTAACGGTCACGTTCCGGCAGGTTCATAGTTAGGCCCAATGCCCGACCACGAGGAATGATTGTGACTTTGTGCAACGGATCGCATTTCGGCATAAAAATACCAACCAATGCGTGACCCGCTTCGTGAAATGCGGTCAGTTTCTTTTCATCATCACTCATCACCATTGAACGGCGTTCAGTGCCCATCATTACCTTGTCTTTGGCGTATTCAAAATCAGCCTGAGTAACAACCCGCTTACCTGAACGCGCCGCCAACAATGCTGCTTCGTTAACAAGATTAGCAAGATCAGCACCTGAAAAACCAGGGGTACCGCGCGCAATAACACGCGGCTCAACATCGGGTGCCAATGGAACTTTTTGCATATGCACTTTTAGGATTTTTTCCCGACCCAAAATATCGGGGTTGGGAACCGTTACTTGACGGTCAAAACGACCTGGGCGCAACAATGCCGGGTCAAGAACATCTGGGCGGTTGGTTGCAGCAATAAGAATAACCCCTTCGTTAGATTCAAAGCCATCCATTTCCACCAGCAATTGGTTCAAGGTCTGTTCGCGTTCATCGTTACCACCGCCAAGTCCGGCACCGCGATGGCGACCAACGGCATCAATTTCATCGATGAATATAATACAAGGCGCATTTTTTTTGCCCTGCTCAAACATATCGCGTACACGCGAAGCACCAACACCGACGAACATTTCAACAAAGTCAGAACCAGAAATTGTGAAAAATGGAACATTGGCTTCGCCCGCAATGGCGCGCGCCAACAATGTTTTACCAGTACCCGGAGGGCCAACAAGCAAAACACCTTTTGGTATTTTTCCACCAAGACGCTGAAATTTATGAGGGTCTTTCAAAAATTCGACCACTTCTTCCAGTTCTTGTTTTGCTTCATCAATGCCAGCGACATCTTCAAATGTTACGCGGCCTTGTTTTTCGGTCAGTAGTTTAGCCTTGGATTTACCGAAACCCATAGCTTTGCCAGAAGTTCCCTGCATTTGACGCATGAAAAATATCCATACCCCAATAAGAAGAAGCATAGGAAACCATGAAATAAGTATTCCAAGGAATGATGGCGAATCTTCATCAGATTGCATTGCAGAAATACGCACACCCTTGGCCCGCAGGCTTGATACCAAATTAGGATCAGATGGCGCAAACGTACTAAATGTACGCCCGTCACTGAAATGGCCGCCAATGGTAGTGCCAGATTTAGCGCCCTTTATGGTAACATCGCGGACTTCACCGCTATCAACTGCGGTCATGAATTCAGAATAGGCGAGCGGTGCTTGACCGGTGCGCTGCTGATTGCCCTGAAATAGGTTGAACAACGCCATAAGCAATAAGCCAATAACGATCCAAAAAATTATATTTCTGCTGAAATTCACTGCTTTTCCTTACAATTACTTATCTGTGAGCCTGCTTAGCTTTCCTTGAGATGTAAGCCAATTAGTGCCCTGCCACAAGGGAGACATTTAATTTTTCCTCCGATTTTTGGCTTAAACGCTGGTATGTAACACTATTAACCATAGGTTTTGGTGCTTTTTGCCTGCCAAGCTCGGGTTTAATCAGCAGGAAATCACCGTTTTTAGAAATCTTGCACCCGCCAAGGGTGCGCCCCGAAGCAGAGGTTTCGCCCGCCAGCCAATCTAATATTCTTGTTATTTTTTCCCCAGAGGGTGGGTACCCACCCTTGCCAACAATGCCAATAACCCTAGATAGAACCCTTGCCATTATTTGCCTATCAAGGCTTAAAAGAGCCCCGAGATTTACCTTTAACCCGCTAACTTTTTGCCTTTCGCTGGGCCGTACGTGGGTGGAGATAAATTTATCAGTGGCAATATCAAATACATTGCGAAGGGCGCGCACCCCATCGGCGGCACGGGCAAAATGTAAGGGAGTTATTCCTTCGTACATTTGCAATTGTGTCAGCAATTCACGAATGCGAACCCGTTCAAATTTGTGATTACGGTTTGATGGGTCTTCTACCCATGGCTGGCCCATCAATTCAAGGGTGTCTTTCAGGCGATGCTTAGCAATACCAAGAAGCGGGCGAACAACGGTGACGGAACCATTGCCATCTAGCTTTCGTTCTTTTGCCATTGCCCCCAAACCATCAAGGCCGCTTTTATGGCGCAGACGCATGATAAAAGTTTCCGCCTGATCTTCCATATTATGGGCAACCAACAAATGTTTGATTCTATTTTGCCCACAAACGTCCGCCATCAATTGATAGCGCGCTTCGCGGGCACGGGCCTGCACCCCGCCAGAATTTGCACACCCATTTTCCCATTTTACAATTTTATGATTGATGGCGCGCTGTTTCAGCCAGCTAGCAACTTGTAAGGCCTCAAGTGATGAATTATCCCTAAGGCAATGATCAATAGTAATTCCCAGCGCGCTACCGCCACGAGATTTTGCCCAGGCATCAACCAATAACATCAACGCCATGCTATCGGCACCACCGGAAACACCAACCGCTACGTTTAGTAATGGTGCATTGGCATCAATAGCAAAGCTGCTCATCAATGATGAAAATTCATCCGCACTGATTGGGTGATTATTTTGGTTTTTTATGGTGGATGTCATAATTGTCGCATCCTTCGCTGTTCACGTAGCCTAGGCGTTATTTACAACCAAGTTCCTTGGTTTCCCTTTCTAGGGTTTTTAAAACATTTGGCGAAATTGCGGAAAATTCCTTACGCAATTTTGAATATGCCGCGCAGGCTTCGTCTTTTTTATCCATATTCGACATGGATTTTCCAAGTTTCAATAATGAATCTGCTGCCTTGGATCCTTCGGGGGCTTTTTGGTATGACTGCAAGAAGGCTTGCGCAGAATCAAGAAAACGCTTTTGCACATAATATGTTTCACCAAGCCAGTAACGAGCATTTTCAACCAGCTGGTCATCAGGGTGTATTGCTATGAATTCTTTCCAGGCTGCCTCGGCCTCGGTGTATTTTGCCCGACGCAACAGATTGAACGAATGCTTATACTGATCATCAACGCTTCCTTCGGGAAGATGTATCAAGGTCGGCGCTATTGGTGTTGCCGGGGCGAGCGCTACAGCGGTTTCGCCACTTTCGGTATTTGCACCAACGCCTGTGGCGCCGTCTTGCGCTTGAGCCCCATTCTGGTCGGCTGCGTTACCTGTGAAGCTATCTAGTTTTTCTTTGGAAATTGTTCCAAGAACACCAGCCTGACCAGATGGCTTTGCATTATATCCGGTAATTGGCGTTATCGCCTGGCCACCATCGGGGCCAACCTGATTTACCGATGCCGGACCGGGTGCTGCATTCAACCTTTGTGGTGCGCCAGCGTTTCCGTTTTCAAGGCGGGATAAACGAAAATCAGTATCACCGGAAATGCTTTCAAGGCGTTTTTCAATCAGATCGAAACGATGGTTTGACCGTTCCATTGCGTCTGTTGCTGTTCGGATTTCATCCTCCAGTTTTGATAAGCGAACAAGAATGCGTTCGAGCGATCCTTTTGGAAGATCGCTTTCGCCTACATTTGTTTCGCTACTGGATGATTGTGAATTGGCTGTTGCCGCTGCACCGCTAACTGGCATTTGGCTTAGTTGGCGATTTATGGTCTGGATATCGCGCTCAAGGCGTTCAAGCCTATCGGAGATAACGCTCGGATTTATATCGCTTGCGCTTTTATCTTGGGCGATTGCTTGCGCTGTAATGGAACCAAAAAAAACAGCCCCAAACAATGCGCGTACGGCAATGCGCCCCGCACTGCGTCCGGTGTGCAAAATTAATAAATACAATTTACTGGCGATGCTTTTCTTCATTATTTTGGTCCCGGCCATACCCGGTTTTTTATTACAAGGTTCTGGCCAAATATTAAATCAATTCGGGTCTGTTGTTAATGTGATGTTATAATTTGGCAAAAGTATGACCGATAAAAACTTCGGGGCGCCCCACCTTTGGTCAACTAATCGACCGGGCAGGACGCCCCGTTGTTGTTTCCTAAAAATCGTTACGGTTCTTAATGTAACGTTTTAGGGCTTGGGTTATTTCACTACGCTAACTGCGCGGCGATTTTTAGCCCATGCTGTTTCGTTTGACGCTGGGTCTTCAGGGCGTTCTTTACCGTAAGATACGGTAGAAATACGGCCTTTTGAAACGCCAAGAACCATTAGATAATCTGCTGCAGCTTGGGCACGGCGTTCGCCGAGTGCCAAGTTGTATTCGCGCGTACCGCGCTCATCAGCGTGACCTTCAATGGTAATGTTTACGCCTTCGTTCGCAGCAAGCCACGCGGCCTGCTGTTGTAGTGTGTAGCGTGATTCTTGTTTGAGTTCGTATTTGTCGAAATCAAACAGCACACGATCACCAACATTTACAGCAAGATCTTCTTGGCTGCCTGGTGCATAACTGCCCCCTGCTCCGCCTGCACCGCCACCTGGGGCCGCGCAAGCTGCCACTAATCCGGCCACTGCAATAACACTTAATATCTTGAAACGCATTTAATTCTCCTGTTCGCTGGAGCGTTTTGATCGAACCTGTTGCCTAGCATAAAATCCCTTTATTGAGCGGGGCGGATCCGGCATTAGGTTTCGTTGAAAATTCGGCTGACCCTTTTTTTAGACTTAATTTATATTTTTTCGTACTGGACTATATGTTATACACCCTTCTATTTCAAGGGCTTCTGGGCATTATTGTATATAAGACAATTTAATTACACAAATTAAACAAAATGGCACAAGCTACACCGTTTTTTCCAAAAATATGCCAATATACAGCAGTTTATACGTATTTTTACGGATTTAGCGGTGACCACGCCGGATCCGAGGCATCAACGGGCGATACCACCTCTCGCTCATTGTGTCCGGTTATATCGATGGTAAACAAACGGGTTTTGCCCCCGAGGCCCTGTTTATTGGCTTTTTCCTGACGAAAATACATTAAAACACGGCCATTTGGTGCCCATGTCGGCCCCTCAACCCAGTCCCCGCGTGTGGTTGACTGGGCGAGTATCCTTTCACCCGAGCCATCCGTTCGCATAACGCCAATTGCGGTATTGCCGCCATATATTCGGGTAAAGGCAATCCAATCACCACGTGGTGACCACACGGGCGTTGCGTATCTTGCCCTTTTAGGGCCGAAACTTATACGGGTGGCTTTTCCGCCATTTGAGCTGGTTGTGTATATTTGTTGGGTTCCGCTTCTGTCTGATTCAAACGCAATGCTGTCACCATCAGGGGAATAACTTGGCGCGGTATCAATTGATGAATGCGTTGTCAGTTGCGTTAGCTTACGGGTGGCGAGGTCCATTTTATAGATGTCTGAATTACCATCTTTCGACATGCTCATTATCACGCCCTTGCCGTCAGGGGAAAAGCGCGGGGCAAATGTCATGTTAGGAAAATCACCAAGCCTTTCCTGTCTGCCACTGTCGATATTAAAAATATAAACCCGTGGAATATCGTTAAAATATGAAAGGTAGGTAATTTCTTGCAAGGTTGGTGAAAAACGTGGCGTCAGAACAAGTATAGTTCCATCGGTCAAGAAGCGATGGTTTTCGCCGTCCTGATCCATGATTGCCAAACGTTTAACCCGTCTGGTTTTAGGGCCAGTTTCAGCAATGTAAACAATGCGGGTATCAAAATACCCCTTTTCACCGGTAATGCGTTCATAGATGGCGTCTGCAATAATATGCGAAACGCGCCGCCAGTTGCTGGGCACACTAAAATAAGCAAGACCGACCATTTGCTGTTCGGCATAAACATCCCACAGGCGAAATTCCACTTTTAGTCTGCCGTCGACTGTCATTTCAACGTGGCCTTGCACCAAGGCCTGTGCCTTAATCAATCGCCAGTCGCCAAAACGCGGAAGAATGTTCAGGGATTTTCCCGATTGAATAAATGCTTTTTTATCTATAGGCGCAAACAACCCCGACCTTTCAAGATCGGCAGCAATGACACCGGCAATTTTTTCACCAAAATCTTGCTCGCCTTTGCCTTCACCAAAAAAATCAGTTACCGCCAATGGCACTGATTCAACTACGCCACGGGTAATGTCAATTTTAAGTTCGGCCCGTGAAGTGCCCGGAGACAAAATGCCAAGCGCCGCCACCATCATAAATAGTTTCAAAAAATTGCGGTAACTGATGGTCATAGTCCAAACATCTCCTTGGGATTAAATTGTAGCGACATTTCTTTCCAGTTTTCATATTTTTCTGGTGGTAATTTTAACGGAGAACACGCTGGATTCAAAACCGCCCTTAGTGCACTTTCGGCCATGGCACGGAAAAACGGATCAAACGCCATTTGTGCCTGATTTTCTATTTTTGCGCTACTAACCGTACCATCGGGGTTCATTAATACGCTTAAATCAACAATCATTTCATGCGCATCCTTGGCCCCGGCGGGCAAGTTCCAGCACCGAGCAATTTGCTGGCGCACCAAATCTATTTCGCTAATGGTAAGGTTTACACCCAAATCTTGACGTCTAGTTTTGGTTTCTAGCGCATCAGCCATTTGTTCTTCGAATGTGGGTTCAGATTTTTCTTTTACCTTTGGCTTTGCCTTTTCGTCTGGTGGCGCAGATTTAAGATCTTCTAATGTTTTAAGAACACTGGCAAACGGGTCAGGCGGGGTCGGTTTCTTTTTTGGCTTAGGTTGCGTGCTAGCTTTTTTATTTTCCGGTGTGTCTTCGGGTTTCGGTTTTTGTTTTACCTGTGGTTTTGGCCGCTGCTCAACTTCGGGCAACAGGGCAACCTCATCAGGTTTTGGTGGCTTGGGGGCTTCGGGTTCCGGCGGAGCCGGCTGAGTATTTGATGCAACTTCCGGGGCCAATGGTGGTGGCGCTGGTTTTTCTACTGGTTTTGGCGGTTTGGCCGTTTTGGTCGGAACGTTGGTGGCCTCGGCGATGGTCAATATTTCAACGCTCACCGGAACAACCGATTCCATGGTTTCGCGAAATGAAGGCAAGCCAAAATACGCGAACACAACAACGCCTAGATGGAACAACATTGAATATGTAACGTAGCGACGCAACAGGGCTAATCCTTAAATTTGTTACTTGTTTGTTTTCTTGTTTGTCTTTTTAGGTTTTATCACGCCGTCCGTCCGGGTGATCAATGCAACGCGGCTAAAGCCTGCGGCATTTAATGTTCCCATTACTTGCATGATGCGACCGTAATCAACGCTTGCATCGCCGCGAACAAAAATGCGGACATCGGGGTTGTTTTCGCTTACCGCCTGCAGGCGCGCAGTCATAGCACCCAGCTCAACTTCGGTGTCTTGCACAAAAATCTTGCCTTCGTTGTCAATGCTTATTGCCAATGGTTCATCTTGGCCGGATATAGCCCCGGCTTTGGTTTTTGGCAGGTCAACCTCAACCCCAACTGTCAACAGCGGTGCGGTGACCATAAAAATAATAAGCAAAACCAACATAACGTCGACAAACGGCGTTACGTTTATTTCCGACATTTGCGTACGGCGGTTTCGTCCGAAACGGTTAGCTTTGCGTTGCATTAATGAAGCAGCCATGAATTTAGTGCTCCTGAATTATTCTTCGGTTTGGCGCGAAAGTATGGCCATGAATTCAACGGCAAACCCTTCGAGCCTGGTTGAATAACGTTCCATATCACGTGATAACTTATTGTAAGCCAACACCGCCGGAATTGCCGCCAACAGCCCAAGGGCCGTAGCAAATAACGCTTCGGCAATGCCCGGCGCCACAACCGCTAGGGATGTATTTTTTGAAACCGCGATTGACTGAAAGCTGTTCATAATACCCCAGACAGTTCCAAACAAACCAATAAACGGCGCGGTTGATCCGGTTGAGGCAAGAAAAGTTAAATAACGCTCGACCCGTTCCATTTCGCGGTTAACGGTTATTTGCATTACGCGCTCAATCCGTTCTGACAGGCTAGCCCCGGCGATGGTTCCTTTTTCCGCTGCCCGGCGCCATTCGCGCATGGCGGTTACGAAAACTGCACTCATCGGGTCTTTTGGTTGCGAGCCTATTTTATTGAATAAATCATCTAGCGACGTTCCAGACCAAAACGTGTTTTCAAATTCACGTGCCAGTTTGTTTAGTTTTCTTAAATTTGAAACTTTATCGAAAATAATTGCCCAGCTCCATATTGATGCCGCTAACAGCATCATAATAACAAGCTTAACAATCCAATCGGCCCGCATGAACAAAGACCAGATTGAAAAATCTGTTGCGCCCATGCTTCCCGCTAAGTTGATTGCGTCTACTGCATTGCCTTCCATAGTTTTATTTACCTGCTCACTTGTTAAAAACGATTAACTATTAAAAATTGCCGCAAACTTTACTGCCAAGCCACCATTTCCTTGCGGATTGGGTCGGGAATTCTGACTGGTCGCTCGCCATGCCCCATACAAACCAAAACTATTTTGATCTCTACCAGCAGATCATTTTGATATTTGATAAGATGGCTTATTTTCGACGATGCACCTTTCATTTCAATTAACCTGCTTTCGATTATTAATTCTTCATCCAAATGGGCCGGTTTAATGAAATCCATTTCTGCATGGCGGACCGCAAATCCACATTTATGCTCATTCATCATGCTCATGCTTTCTATACCGCATTCGCGCAATAATTCGGCCCGGGCGCGCTCACAAAAATTAAGGTAACGGCTATGATAAACAATTCCACCTGCATCGGTATCTTCAAAATAAATTCTAACCGGAAAGGTGTGGACCCTCTGCCCTTCACTCATCACCTGCGGTTCCTTTTATAAGTTCCAATTGCGCCGCACCTTTGGGTGGTTTTAGCCCCATATGCTGATATGCGCCGGGCGTAAGTGCGCGCCCACGGGGCGTGCGCATTAATAAACCTTGTTGTATCAAGTATGGTTCAATCACGTCTTCGATGGTGTCGCGCTGTTCAGACAGGGCGGCGGCAAGGGTTTCTACCCCCACTGGGCCGCCTGAATAATTTTTGGCTATACAATCAAGATAGCGCCTGTCCATGGAATCAAGACCAGCTTTGTCGACCTCAAGGCGGTTAAGCGCCGCATCGGCTGATTTAGCATCAATTGTTTTGTTGCCATCTAGTTCAGCAAAATCGCGCACCCGTTTTAACAATCTACCAGCAACGCGCGGGGTTCCGCGTGAACGCTTGGCAACCTCCATGGCGCCATCTTCGTTCATTTTTATTCCCAAAATTCCCGCACCGCGCTTAACAATACTAACCAGTTCAACTGGTGAATAAAATTCAAGACGCAACGGAATACCAAAA
>JAOUJU010000319.1 GCA_029883045.1 Rhodospirillaceae bacterium | reverse complement strand
GCGGCCACATTGTACGAAATGGGGACCGAAGGTCCGGTTGAAATTTCATCAAGTGATCTTTTTTCCGGAAAAAAAGTTTTGCTGTTTGGTCTGCCCGGTGCCTTTACCCCAACCTGTTCGGCCCAACATGTGCCGGGTTACCTTAAATTTGAATCTGAAATCAAAGCCAAGGGCATTGATGAAATTGTTTGCTTTTCTGTAAACGATGCCTTCGTCATGGGTGCGTGGGGCGTTGATCAAGGTGTAGATGGAAAAATTCGCATGATCGGTGATGGTTCGGCTGAATTTACTAAAGCCGCCGGTCTGGAGCTTGACCTTAATGCCCGTGGCCTTGGCCTTCGTTGCCAGCGCTTTGCCATGGTGGTTGATGATGGCAAGGTTATGTCCATTGATATTGAACCTGCGGGTGAATTTGCTATTTCCAGCGCCGAAAGCCAGCTGGGCAAACTTTAAAACAGTAATTTTTATCAGAAATTTTCTTCGGCACCACGGCGCGCCAATTCATCGGCGCGATCATTTTCCGGATGCCCGGCATGGCCCTTAACCCAGTGCCATTCAACGTTGTGTTCTGATATTGCCGTGTCTAACATTTGCCATAGGTCTTGGTTTTTGACCGGTTTTTTGGCGGCTGTTTTCCAGCCATTTTTTTTCCAGCCATGTATCCATTTGGTAATGCCATCCTTAACATAAGTAGAATCCGTATAAATGCGCACCCTCATTCCGCGTTTTAGGCTTTCCAGCCCGCGAATTGCAGCCATTAGCTCCATCCGGTTGTTGGTGCTATCAGCCTCGCCACCATATATTTCTTTTTCTTCCCCGTTCCAGCGCATAACCACACCCCAGCCACCAGGCCCAGGGTTTCCCGAACACGCACCATCGGTAAATATATCAACGACATTTGACCCGCCCATGACCTAAGACCTGTCCAACCCGTAGGCACTTGGTCCCTTGACCCCTTGATGAAAACGCAGGCGGGCAAGGTAATCTTTAGGGTCATGCGGCGTAACCATTGCGCCCGGTGGCGTGTTGAGCCAATCATAAAGACGGGTTAACAAAAACCTGACAGCCCCACCGCGCGCCAGCAATGGCAGGGCGGCAAGTTCATCTGCAGAAAAATCTCTAACTTTGCAATATGATCCAAGCATTTTTTTTGCTTTGGTAACATTAAAGCTAAGGTCAGGCTCGAAACACCACGCATTAAGACAAATAGCGACGTCATAAGCAAACTGATCATTGCAGGCAAAATAATAATCTATCAAACCAGTTAGTTTTTCTGAGCGAAAAAAAACATTATCGGGAAACAGGTCGGCATGAATAACGCCGGACGGAAGGTTGGTCGGCCAATTTTTTTCAAGAAAATCCAACTCGACTTCCAGTTCTTTGGTTATTCCGGGAATTACTTCCTCAGCGCGGCCATTGCATGATGAAAGCAATCCGCGCCAGCTATCAACCGACAGTGCATTTTTGCGTTTTAGGTTAAAATCTGAGCCAGCAATGTGCATTTGGGCCAACGCAGCGCCAAGTTCCGAACAATGAAATGGGTGAATGCTTCTAGGCCACATCCCAGAAAGAAACGTAATTATTGCAGCTGGACGCCCACTGATAGTTTTTAATGCCTCGCCATCAATTGCACGGACTGGACGCGGGCATTTTACCCCACGCTCTGATAGGTGTTCCATCAAGCCTAAGAAAAAGGGCAAATCATTGGGGTTTACCCTTTTTTCGTAAAGGGTAAGAATAAACGAACCTTGATCGGTGCTAAGAAGGAAATTTGAATTTTCCACCCCTTCGGCTATGCCTTTGCACGAAAGAACCTCGCCAATTGCGTAGGCATCTGCAAATTTGGCCAGATCTTCGTCAGAAACTTCCGTGTAAACTGCCACCTTTGCGGGCCCCCACCTTGAAACACCTAAAAATTTAAATTCTAACGCTTAAGCGGCTTTCGATTTCCGCTATCATTTGTATTTCTATGCAATGGTCCCCGCTCTGTCCAGCATAGTACCTTGCCATAGAAATAATCATTTATCCCTATGGACGCTTGGAACCTTAGGGCACATTCTATATTATATAGTTGCGGCCTTAAATAAACGGGAAAAACCATGAAGCCGTACCGCCTTTTTGGCAAGTGTGCTCTTGTTGTGATGTTTTGTGCTTGGGGGAATTACGTCTCGGGCGCCGTGGCCGATTCGCGCACAAATTCTGCAAATTACGCGCCTAGCAGTGATTACGCGGGCACTTTGCTTGCCGCCACCAGAAATAGCGCCATGCCCGACCATAGCTCCAGTTTCGGTTATAATTCCTCATTGGTTGAATCGATTCAAAAAAGCCTATCTAAGCAGGGATATTTCTTAGGTGCAGTTGATGGTGTGTTTGGGCCAGAAACCGAAAGGGCTATTCGGGCTTATCAAAAAAGCGCAAACCTACCAGTTGATGGCAAAGCGTCCGAAAGCCTGTTGAACAATCTGCAAACTGGCAGCAAAGTTGGCGACCTTCTTAAGAAGCTGGAAAAAGCAAAAA
>JAOUJU010000044.1 GCA_029883045.1 Rhodospirillaceae bacterium | reverse complement strand
CAAAATCACATTGTTTCTCCATTATATGCATATATTTATTTGTTCCCCTAAAAAAATGATTTTAAGAAAAGCCAATGCAATTGACCATCGCGGTATACAAGAAAAATCCAATAATTATTTTATCAGTAGTATCAGCAGTAATTGTGTTGCTGCTTTGTGTAACAACCGTGTTGGCAGCCAGCCCACAAACCCTTGAAAATAAGGGAACCGCTAAAACCATAAATGTAATAGATGGCGACACCATAACGTTAGATGATGGGCGCGAAATACGTTTGGTCGGAATTCAGGCACCAAAAATTCCACTAGGGCGTGATGGGTTCAAGGCGTGGCCATTGGCCGAGGCGGCAAAAAAAGAAATGGAAAAACTTTCTATTGGTAAATCTGTTACCATATATACTGGGGAAACCCCCATAGATCGCCATGGGCGAACACTCGGCCACGTGATGGTTAATGATAATACCAATGCATGGCTGCAAGGTGAAATGTTACGCCGGGGGTTGGCCCGGGTTTATACATTTAATGATAACCGTGCACTTGCAAATGAAATGTTAGAAATAGAAAAAACCGCTAGGCAAAATAATATCGGTATTTGGGCAAAGCCATTTTATAAAATTATATCTGATATTGAAGCCGCCGATTATGTGGGAACATTTCAATTAATTGAAGGAAAAGTATTATCAGCACAAAGGGTCGGCACCCGGGTATACCTTAATTTTGGCCCCATCTGGCGAACAGATTTTACAATTTTGATTGAAAAAGATGGATTAAAGATGTTTGCTAAAAGTAACATAGACCCACTTTCATTTCAGGGAAAATATGTGCGGGTGCGTGGCTGGATAAAAAATAAAAATGGCCCAATGATTGAGGCCAGCCATCCAGAACAAATTGAAAATATAAATTAGTAAATAGAAAGCATTTAAATGATTAACTCCGGTAGTAAGCTAATAAATCGCGCGGTTTATGTTCCATTGTTTGTTGTGGCACTGCTGGGTGTTGGCGGGTGCAGCGCAAATCCTGCTACTGGCGAGCAAAGTTTTACCGCCTTCATGTCGCCAGAACGTGAAAAAGAGGTTGGCCGGGAAGAACACCCAAAAATAATAAAAGCATTCGGTGGGGTTTATGATGATCATGAAATTGGTGCCTATGTTGCGGGCATTGGTGCAAGGCTAAGCCAGCATTCAGAAATGCCGGAACTTGTATGGACATTTACGGTGCTTAACGATAGCAAAATTAACGCATTTGCCTTGCCCGGCGGTTATGTTTACATCACCCGCGGATTGTTGGCGTTGGCTAGCAACGAAGCTGAGGTCGCAGGCGTGCTATCGCATGAAATAGGCCACGTTACCGCGCGCCATACGGCGCAACGCTACAGTACCACAATTGCAACGTCGCTTGGCCTTCAGGTGTTGGGCGCCATTGGATCGGCTGTCGGCGTTCCCTCGGTTGCTAGTGATGTTGCTGCGGTTGGGGCGCAGGCAGCATTACAAGGATATTCACGTGGCCAGGAATTACAATCTGATATGCTTGGTGTGCGTTACATGACGCGCGGTGGCTATGACCCCGACGCAATGACAAGCTTTTTCACCAAGCTAAAGGCGCATCAACACATAGAGGGCCTGATGGCGGGAAACCCAGATGCAGCCGAACAAACCAATATAATGGCGACCCACCCGCGCACGGCCGAACGCATAGAACAAGCAATCAAACTTGCTTCCGAAGCGCAAAACGGAACAACAAATATAAGAAAAAAACTTAATGCTGATGAATATTTGTCGCAAATTGATGGAATGATATTTGGCGACGATCCTGCGCAGGGCTTAATCCGCGGAAATTCGTTTGTTCATCCTGTAATGAAAATTCGCTATGACGTGCCCGATGGATTTAGGTTGTTCAATTCGCCTGCTAATGTGGTGGCCAAAAAGAACGACGAAGCAGTTATTGTGTTTGATGGTGCCGACCCTAAGGATGTTAGCAAGGCAACTAGCCTTAAAAATTATGTAACCAATTATTGGGCCACCGGCATACACGTAAAAGGGTTGGAAAATATAAATATAAATGGGATGAACGCGGTTACCGGAACATCGGTAATAAACAGTAAAAACACTAGGCGTGATGTTCGTTTGGTTGCAATTCAAGACCCTGATGGCGCGGTATATAGGTTGTTGTTTATAACCGATCAAAATAAAACGGCAGAACTTAATCTGCCCTTGCGTAACACCACATACAGTTTTCGTAAATTAACTGACGCAGAGGCAAAAAGCGTAAAACCATATCGTATAAAACTTTATAATGTACGCACCAATGATACCCCGGCGTCGCTTAGTGCCATGCTTAAAGTTAATGAATTTAACGAAGAATGGATGGAAGTATTAAATGCTATAAAATCTGATAGCAAACTTGTGCCCGGGACCACCATAAAACTAATAAGCGAATAAAAAAACGGCCAGAGGTATTATCCCTGACCGTTTTAATAGTGTAGCAATCTTAAAATTGTAGCTTATTTTTTAAGCTGCAATTTTAAGCAACAGCTTTTCTAATTTTGCCGTAGCCCTTTCCATGTCGACTTTTTCAACAGCCGCTACCTCGCTAGCGAGGCGGTCCATGGCTTGTTCGTAAATCTGACGTTCACTGAATGATTGATCGGGCTGGTCGGCGCGGCGATGAAGGTCGCGAACAACTTCGGCAATTGAAATTGGATCACCGGAATTGATTTTAGCTTCGTATTCTTGTGCGCGACGACTCCACATGGTGCGCTTAACTCGGGCGCGACCTTTTAATGTTGCCATAGCTGAATCCATAACTTTTTTCGAGCTAAGTTTGCGCAAGCCTGATCCGATTGCCTTGTCTATGGGCACGCTTAAGGTCATGCGTTCGGATTCAAAGGAAATAACAAAAAGCTGAAGTTTATATCCAGCTACTTCTTGTTTTTCGATGCCGATTACCTGGCCCACGCCGTGGGTTGGGTATACGACAAAATCACCCTTGCTAAATAATAAACCTTCGGTTGATGATTTTTTTGCCATGTTTTTTCGTTCCGTTCAGAAATATACAATTACGATATTTGTTTTTTTAATTTATCTTGTCTTACTGGTTATCAATGTACGAGCGCGACCAAAACCAAAGCCCTTGGCCAATATTCTTGGCCAATAAAATGAGGCCCGCTGGTCAGCGTAATAAAATATTCACGTTGTGGTAATTTTGCCAAAAACAGGTCGAAATCATTAAATACCCTTAAAAAACGTCTGTTTTATCGAAAAAAAGGCCCATACACGTTAAAAAGCCGGCCATTTAAAAGCGCGGCCAGCTTATTTTCAGATCATAACACAAAAACAGCTAAAAAACACCCCTGCCTTTTGGGTATTGGTCAATTTGCCGGGTAAGTGTATGAAATTAAATAAATTTTTTATATTATTTAAAAGCACAAAGCTATTGCGCTCAGGTGCCTTTGCCCGGGTTTGGGCTTAGCAATGCCGCCTTGTCTTTTTTTCCATCCCAGTCTTTAGCGTCAGATGGTGTGTCGCCTTTGCGCGTTATATTGGGCCAAATGGCAGCATATTTTGTATTAATATCAAGCCACTTTTCCAATCCCTGTTCGGTGTCTGGTAAAATGGCTTCGGCTGGGCATTCGGGCTCGCATACGCCGCAATCAATGCATTCATCGGGGTTGATGACCAGCATGTTCTCGCCTTCGTAGAAACAATCAACCGGGCACACCTCAACGCAGTCTTGATATTTGCACTTGATGCAGTTTTCTAAAACTAGGTATGTCATATAAGTATCTCCGTCAGCCGAAACTATAATAATTTAGCCATGTTTAACCCAAAGCCATTGCGGCCTCAAGCGTATTTTATGTTTGCGCAGAAGCAATCGCCCTTTGTCGGGCAAGGCCACTTTCGCGGTCAGAAACATAAATCAGCCCGGAAACCCTGCGGATAAGGTTGGATTCGTATTCATCAACCACCCCATCGGCTAAGACCACGTGCCATAGCATTTCAATTATTTCAATGCGTTCATCATGCTCCATGCTGTCTTTTATGGTGCGGGCAAAACCGTAAAGTTCAACCGAATTTTCAATCTCTTTTTTGGCATCGTTAACCAACTCATCGACCTCGGTTGCATCCAAAGAAAACCGCTGTGATAAAAGATTAGTAATGACGTCATGCTCAGCCCCATCAAAGTTGCCGTCCATAATTGCGGCCTCAACCAGCAGTGCCGCAGCCGCTAACTCAAGCGAACGCTTGGGCTGGGCGCTATCGCCAGATTTGTCCTTTAGTAGAGATTTGATTTTTTTCAACATTACCTAACCCATATAACGCATTAATTGCGCCAAACAAGAAAAAAATAAAAAAGGAAAATTGGCTATATATCTTCTTTGAATTTGTCTGTCGCTCGGCGTTGGGCCTTGGTCGGTCTGCCGCTACCGGGCTCACGCCGTGCAGGGGGGGTGTCACGACTAATGTTATGTTTTTTAATTTCAGGCGACATATCAAAATAAAGGGTCGCAGCTTCAGCCGCCGGGCCACGCCGGGTTCCAATATTTTCAATTCTTATTATTCTTACCCGGTCATTCAAATTAAATGTCAAAACGTCATTTAATTTTATGTTGGTGTTGGCTTTGGATATGGGTTTTTGATTAAGACGGATTTTCCCATCATTGCAAAAACGCCCAGCTAGTGTGCGGCTTTTAAAAAAACGCGCGTACCATAACCATTTATCTAGGCGAACATTATCCATCGGCCTTGCTCAAATTAGTTATCAAGCTTTAGATCCCTTAGTTTGGCAAAAGGTGAATCGGGATCAATTTTTTTCTCGTAAACAGGTTTTGTTTTATGAGGAAGTTTTTTATTGAAGCTAGGTTTTTTTATCTGCTTAGATTTATTTTTTGGCTTGCTCTGTGTATTTGGCGTTTGGTTTTTTGGCCTACTTTTGCCCCTGCTTTTAAGGGCGTATTTTCCATTTTTATCAAGATCAAAACCAAGGGCATGCAATATTCCACCAATGTCATCATTACCACAGCCAAGAAGCGAAAGAAATTCTTCGTTTGGGGCAAACGGGCCTTTGGCAATTTTATTCCATGCCAATTCGCTAACGCGCTCTAACATATCGGCGCGAACAAACAATGCACCCGCTGGGCGAAACCCCGCAGCCCGAAGCCATCCTTCGGGTTGGTGGCTTTCACGCCTAAGCGACACCCGTCCGGCTGGCGGCGGTGGCAATGGGGTTTCACCTGCATGGATGGCCCATAACAACACACTTAATTCAACTTGTGCGGGGCGCAAAAGGGAAGGGATGTAAACTAGGTGGCGACCAATTTTTATGCCAATCTTCCTTAAGGCTTTACGATCTTCGCGTGTTAGCCCTTTTATTTCGCTATCTGCTTCAAAACGGGGAAACGCGCCAAGGCTTTCGCTCAAACGAAAAACTAACCCACGGGCGACACCTTTCAATGGTGCCGTTTCGGCCGCTTGCAAAAGCCCCAACCTGTCACGAACCAAATCGCGTATCCATAATTTTAAGCGGTTTTCTATTATTTCACGATCTTCGCTGTGCAGCATGTCGCTTGGCAAAACCTTGATATCGGGGCGCAGCATGTGGCTGCCTTTAATCATTTTTGCCACTACATCATCGCGCCAGAAAATTTGCCCATTAGCGTCGAACGAAAATGCGCCGTCTAATTCGTTTGCAAATGCACCGATACGTTCAACAATTCGTCCGCGCAATGCTTTGGCTGCTGCATGATCAAGAACTCTTGCTGCCATCGGGCTGTCACTTTTTTCAGCAACAAAACGAAAGCCCGAAAGTTTCCCTAAAACATGGCCTTCGACCTCTAGTGCGCCGCCGTCATCAATTGCCGCCGACAACGGTTCGCCCCCTTGCAGGCTAAGCGCTAACTTGCTGGTTCTAACATCGACAAAACGTTGGGTTAGTTTTTCGTGCAATGCATCAGAAAGCGAATCTTCAATTGATTTTGTTTTTTCCTGCCAATGAATACTGTCGTCAAGCCAGCCCGTTTGATGAGAAATAAATGTCCATGTCCGAACGAAAGCTATTCTTGCCATAAGGGTATCGATATCGCCGTCAATCCGATTAACGCGTTTTATTCGTTCTGCCAGCCAATCATCGGGGATGCGCCCATTATCTAAAATGTATTTATAAATTCGTCCTAACAGGTTTGCGTGTGCATCCGCTGAGGTGCGGCGGAAATCTGGTATTCGGCACACATCCCACAATAGCCTGACATTTTGTATGCCTAAAGCCATTTCTTTTATGTCGCTTTCAGCCATCAGGTGCGTTAGCACCATTTCATCGTCTGCTTCGCGTGCCCGAACTAGACAATCGGCAATATTGCCAGGCCCCTGGGCAAGACTTTGCGCCAATGTCTCAAGCGAAGAAAAATCAAGGTTTGAATTACGCCAGAAAATATTTTTCAGCGGTTTAAAGGAATGGCTGGATATGGCTTCGGCGACGATTGGTGAAAGGCCGGTTGTTTCTGCGGTGGTGCCAAATGTACCATCATTCATGTGCCGCCCAGCCCGCCCGGCAATTTGTCCCAGCTCGGCCGGAACCAGATCGCGTATTTGCCGGCCATCAAATTTGCGGGTTTGCGCTAGGGCCACATGATCAACATCCATGTTTAACCCCATGCCAACCGCATCGGTTGCGACCAAATAATCAACATCGCCCGATTGAAACATTTCAACTTGGGCATTGCGGGTTCTTGGGCTGAGTGCGCCCATTACAATTGCCGCCCCGCCCGATGTGCGTCTTATTAATTCGGCGATCGAATAAACATCGTTAGCGCTAAACGCAACAATGCATGAACGCGGTTTTAATTTAGTAAGTTTGCGATAGCCATTGTAATTAAGGGTTGAAAGCCGTGGCCGTGCAATAAAATCAACATCTGGAACCAATCGTTCAATTAGTGGGCGGATAGTGGCCGCACCTAGAAACATGGTTTCCTTTGCCCCACGTGCGTGCAGCAGGCGTTGGGTAAATATATGGCCGCGCTCGGTATCGCCACACATTTGAATTTCATCGATACCAACGAAATCAAACTCACGGTCAGTTGGCATGGATTCAACAGTGGTAATAAAATATTTTGCACCAGACGGAATGATTTTTTCTTCACCAGTTACCAGCGCCACGGCACTGACGCCTTTTTCCCGTACCGCACGATCATAATTTTCCCGTGCTAACAGGCGCAATGGAAAACCAATAACCCCACTTTCATGGCCCAACATACGCTCCATCGCAAGATGGGTCTTGCCGGTGTTGGTTGGGCCTAAAACGGCCTTTATCTGTGGCCTGTCGCTGGATGTATTAATTTGCATTATGCCCGTATAGCAGTGCGGGGCCGACATGTGAATGGCCGGGCATTAAAAAATCCATAAACTTTTAAAGGCTTATTTCTTCTTTATTGCTGTGGCGTTCTTCATCGCGGCGTTTTCCGACCATGGTTTTTATTTGCGATTCTATTGCCTTGAATGCATCGCGCACGGCAACGTAAACGTCTTCGTGTGCCGGGTTATTGCCGCGATCTTTGTTTACTGCCAGACCAATACCGGGGATACTTAGCTCAATATTTATATGAAAATTTTTTCCCTTGGTGTGGGATTTATGCGGGGCTTCTACAACTACGCGGCAGCTTGTTATTCGTCCGTAATATTCTTCAATTTTTTCTGCATGTTTGGTGATATCTTGGGTAACTGCGTCAGAATGATCGCAGCCATGAAAACTTATTTGAACCGGAACCTGCATAGAGACCTCCCATTATTGTGTGCGGAAAGTTATGTGTGAAAAACCCAAAAAGGCATTACAATTGTTTATTTATACCCAATGAATGATTATACTACTTTTTAGCAAATTTTACGAGTCTGCAAAAATGCATTAAATATTTTTGGCAATTTGGCTAACCTGCACCAAGATTGACGGATATTAAAACTATTCTAGAGGACGGGAAATGAACACATTAAATTTATCGCGCAAATTATCACGAAATGCTTTTATTATTGCCGGGGTGGCATTTATTATTTCCGCATGCGCACCAGAGGTTGGCTCAGATAAGTGGTGTGAACAGATGAAGGAAAAACCCAAAGGCGATTGGACCGCAAACGATGCTGCCGACTTTACCAAGCATTGCATTTTGTAATTTAAAAAATTAACCGCCCAGTTGCTTTAATTTTTTTGCGGCATCAGCGTTATTTTTTTCTGCCGCTTTTTGGTACCATGCAATCGCTGCTTGTTTGTCTTTATCAACGCCTAAGCCTTGTTCGAACATTTCGCCTAACCTGAAATAACTAGGGATAAACCCGGCATCGCCGGATTCTTCGTAAAGCCTAAGTGCTATAAACATATCTTTATCAACCCCCCAGCCGTTTTCATACATTCGGGCAAGATTATTTTTTGCTTGGGCGTGGTTTTCGGAAGCTTTTTCAAAAAGCTTAAATGCGGTCGCGTTGCTTTGTGGTATGCCGTCGCCATCTAAAAACATTTTTGCTAAATTATTGTATGCTGGCCAGAACCCTTGCTTGGCGGACATCACGTACATTTTGCGCGCCATATCAGCATCTTTTTTTACCCCACGACCAAGTTGGTAAATTAAACCAATGCTAAATTGCGATGGCGCATGACCACTATCTGCAAGTGGTTTGAATTCATTTAGGGCCGCTTCCCATTGCCCGGCGCGCACCATTTTTAGGCCTTCTTGGTAATCGCCAGACAGGGCAGGAAAAGCCGTAAAAACACCAATACACAATATTGAGCATAATACTGGTGCGATTGTGGCGAAAAGCTTGTTTGGCATGGGCGGGCCTGATTTCTATTGGGCTAAATGCAACCCCTATAATATGGGTATTGCACCTGACAGAAACCTGACAATTATAGCTTTATTCAGCTAATCGGCGCAAAACATATGAAAGTATACCACCATGACGGTAGTATTCAACCTCGTCCAAGGTATCAATACGGCACTTAACCGACACATTTTCAATTTTGCCATCTGCCCGCGCAATTGAAAGGCTGACGTCTTGGCCCGGCTTAATATTGCCTTCTATGCCGGTGAAGCTCAAAATTTCATCACCCTTTAGGCCTAATGTTTTGCGCGTTACACCATCTTTAAATTCAAGCGGCAACACGCCCATTCCAACCAAATTGGAACGGTGGATGCGTTCATAGCTTTCGGCAATAACCGCAGTTACGCCCAACAGCTTGGTTCCTTTGGCTGCCCAATCACGACTAGAACCGGTTCCATATTCCTTGCCCGCAATTACAACTAGCGGTGTTCCATTGGCTTTGTGTTGCATGGCGGCGTCGTAGATAAACGCTTCTTTGCCTTCAAACGTGGTTATACCGCCTTCGGTGCCGGGGGCCATTTCATTTTTAATACGAATGTTGGCAAAGGTTCCGCGCATCATTACTTCGTGATTGCCACGACGCGAACCAAATGAATTAAAATCGTCAGGGCGGACCTGATAGGTTTTCAAATAATCACCTGCGGGCCCGTCTTTTTTTATGGCACCAGCCGGTGAAATATGATCGGTGGTAACGCTATCGCCTAAAATGGCCAGAAGTTTTGCATTTTTAATGTCGTGAATTTCGCCGGGCTCGGCACTCAAGTTTTCAAAAAATGGCGGGTTGCGAACGTAGGTTGAGCCTTCGTTCCAATCAAACGTCATGCCACCACTGGCGGGGATGTCCTGCCATGCTTTGGGGCCCTTGAATACGTCTTTGTAACGCGTGGCATACATTTCACGGGTTAATGATGCCTTGATTGCATCGGCCACTTCTTTGTTGGTTGGCCAAATGTCTTTCATGTAAACCGGGTTGCCGTCTTTGTCTTTGCCTAATGGATCGTTAAATAAATCACGCGTCATGCTTCCGGCCAAGGCATAGGCCACAACCAATGGCGGACTGGCCAGATAGTTGGCTTTAACATCAGGATTTATGCGTCCTTCAAAGTTACGGTTACCCGAAAGCACCGCCGTCGCGACTAAATCACCACTGCGCACAGCTGCGGAAACTTCAGTTGCTAATGGGCCGGAATTACCGATACATGTGGTGCAACCGAAACCGGCAATATTAAAACCAAGGGCATCAAGATGGGTTTGTAATCCGGCGGCCTGTAAATAGTC
>JAOUJU010000318.1 GCA_029883045.1 Rhodospirillaceae bacterium | reverse complement strand
AACGGTCTTTCCCGCACCCGATGGGCCAGCAACAAGTACTGGCAAAACCGCCAGCGCCGGTGAATTATTGCCTGATTGCAACAATGCTTCTAGGTCCGTAATAAACGGCCTTGGGGTTAATCGGCGAAAACGATCATCAATTGCGCCCGTGCGCCACCAAGGATTGTTTGCAATGGCGCTTTGGTTCTGGTCAAATTCGTGCATTGTTTGAACACCGGGTAAAAAATGTTTACATGTTTTTGGCTGTTACATTGTTGCCAATGCGTTTTGTACGCCTACCTTTGAAAACAACCATAGAAGTATAATTTGATATATTTAATTAATTAAGATCATTTATTTGATTTAAAAATTATCATCCATTATATTTAAGATCAATTGTTTTATCTTAAATATAATGTTGTTTGCTGGCTTAAAAATAATAATAAATTAATGGCAGATTTCTGCCCTAAATTACCAATTAAATAATGTTGGAGGATGCCTTGGTAAGTGTTCTTTTTGTCTGTCTTGGCAATATCTGTCGCTCCCCCACCGCCGAAGGGGTGTTTCGGGCCATGGTTGAAGATGGCGGTCTTTCCGACCAGATTACAATTGATTCGGCCGGAACCGCCGCCTATCACGTGGGCGAAGCGCCTGACCGCCGGGCCACGGCTGAGGCCAAAAGCCGGGGAATAGACATAAGTTCGTTGCGCGGACGCCAGGCAACAAGTACCGATTTTGAACGTTTCGATTACGTATTGGCCATGGATAGCGAAAATTATCAAAACCTTAGGGCCATATGCCCAAAGGGTCAGGAAAATAAACTGGCCATGTTTTTGGACTTTGCCCAAGGCCTAAATATTCGCGATGTCCCCGATCCATATTTTGAAGGCGGGTTTGGTTCTGTTTATGAAATGATTGAAAATGCAGCGGGCGGGCTATTGGATGAGATAAAATCCAAACACCTTGGCTAGCTCGGCCAACATTTAAGGGATCAACACATTGGGCGCGCCTGAAAAAAAAATTGCACAAAAAATTGAACAGAAAATAGAACAAATTACCAATCACCCGGTCAGTGCGTTGCGCCCTTTAAGCGGTGGCTGTGTGGGAGATGTTTATAGGGTGTTTATGCAATCGGGCCCGGACTTGGTTGCCAAAGTGGGTGATGGGCAAAGCGGGCTAGCGGTTGAGGGGGCGTCGCTTAAATACCTAAAAAATCGCTCAAAGCTTCCAGTGCCGGAGGTTTTGTTTAGTGATGATAATTTATTATTGATGACGTTTTTGCCGTCCACTGACGGGCTTGGCCCGGGCGCGCAAGCGCATGCGGGTGAACTGGTGGCAAACATGCATTTAATAAACCACGAAAATGGTTTTGGTTTTGATGGCACTACCATAATTGGCGGGCTTCATCAGCCCAACCCGTGGAATAAAAACTGGGTAGATTTTTTTCGCGACCAACGCCTGCTTTATATGGGGCGCATGGCGTTAGATGCGGGCAATCTGCCCGGGCAATTAATGACACGTTTAGAAAAATTTGCGGGCGACCTTGGCCGCTTTATTCAAAGCCCGGAAAAATCATCGCTTATTCACGGTGATATGTGGACCGGAAACGTGCTGGGTGATGGCGGGCGGATAAGCGGGTTTATTGACCCGGCCATATATTACGCCGACCCCGAAATCGAACTTGCCTTCACCCAAATGTTTGGAACCTTTAATGATGTCTTTTTTAAAGCATATGAAAATATAAAAAAAATAAATGCGGGCTTTTTCGAAGAACGCCTTTCCATTTATAACCTTTATCCGCTTCTGGTCCATGTCCGCCTTTTTGCCGGTGGCTATGTTTCTTCGGTTGATGGTACATTGAAAAAACTTGGGTACTGATTAGATGGCAAACCTTCCTGAATTAGTGATTTTTGATTGCGATGGCGTTTTGGTTGATAGCGAACCAATAGCGGCAAAGGTTTTGGCCCAATACATTTCCACCCACGGTCGCGCCACCACGACTGATGAATGTTTGCAATTGTTTACCGGGCTTTCCCTTAGCAGTGTTGCAAAAATCATCACATCAAAATGGCAAATACAGTTGCCGGACAATTTTGTTGAACAACTACGCGCCCTCGATCGCGCGGCATTTGCAAATGAATTAAAAGCTCTACCCGGCGTAGAACGAACAATTAATTTATTAAAACAACGCGGAATAAAGGTTTGCGTAGCATCTAGCGGTAGCATTGAAAAAATAACCCATTCACTTTCAATTACTAATTTGCTGGAATTGTTTGATGGAAATATTTTTAGCGCGACCAATGTTGCCAATGGCAAGCCGGCGCCTGATATATTTTTATTAAGCGCAGATAAAATGGGCGCAGGCGCAGAAAACACCATCGTTATTGAAGACAGCCCGGTAGGAATAACCGCTGGCAAAAATGCCCTGATGCGGGTTTATGCGTTTAGCGGTGGCGGGCATACAAAGGCGCCCAATTTTATGGCCCGCATAAATAATGCCGGCGCAGACATGATTTTTTCTTCCATGGATGAATTGCCAAAACTGCTGGGCTTTTGAA
>JAOUJU010000317.1 GCA_029883045.1 Rhodospirillaceae bacterium | reverse complement strand
GCACCGAAAGGTGCTTTTTTTGGTAAATACATCCATTCACCCCTTCTCGCGGGATAAAAAAAAGCCTAATTTGGGGCAATGAAAAAACCAATTAAAATAATTATGGCCAGTCCGCGCGGATTTTGTGCTGGGGTTGACCGGGCCATCGAAATTGTAAAAACGGCTTTGACCAAATATGGTGCGCCCATATATGTGCGACACCAAATTGTTCACAACAAATATGTAGTTGAAGAGCTTGAATCCTTGGGCGCTGTTTTTGTTAAAAGCATTGACGAGGTTCCAGATGGCGCGTGGGTTGTGTTCAGCGCGCACGGCGTTGCCGAAAAAGTTGAAAATAAGGCAAAACATAGGGGGCTTCCCTATATAGATGCCGCCTGCCCTTTGGTTCTGAAGGTTCACAATCAAGGACAACGCGCAGCAAAAAACAATCGTGAAGTAATATTAATCGGTCATGCTGGTCACCCCGAAGTTGAAGGAACCCTTGGTAGAATTCCCGGCAAAACATATTTAGTTGCTAATGTCACAGACGTTAATACCCTAAAGGTAACAAATCCGGATAACCTTTCATATTTAACACAAACCACACTAAGCGTTGATGATACCCGCGATATAATAAACGCCCTAAAATCAAGGTTCCCAAATATCGAAGGACCCAATCTTGATGATATTTGTTATGCAACGCAAAATCGGCAAACAGCCGCGCGCAATGTTGCAAAAATGGTCGAGCTGCTGCTCGTTGTTGGGGGCAAAAATAGCTCTAACTCAAACAGGCTATGTGAAATTGGAAAATCAGAAGGAATCCCCAGTTATCTTATTGATGATGCATCAATGATAGATGATGCATGGGTTGACGGGGTGTCAACAATAGGCGTAACCGCCGGTGCATCAGCACCAGAAGTATTGGTTGAGGGGGTAATTGATAAATTAAAACAGCTTGGCGAAATATCCGTTGAAACCTTGTCAGGAATTGAAGAAACCATGACCTTCAATTTACCAAAAATACTTAAATGATTTAAACTAATTACTTAAAAACTGTTTGGCTGCATTGGCCGCCAAAAACCCCGAACGCGAAGCCCCTTCTAATGTTGCAGGCAGACCAGTTGCGGTCCAGTCCCCGGCAATAAACAGATTTTCTGTAACGCTTTGGGTTAAAGGGCGCGAAGCGTTAACTGTTGGGCTTGCCTTAAAAGTTGCTGACTTTTCTTTTATCACCCGGTATTTGGGCATAATGCCACCGCCCAATAAATTACTAACCTCAGCCCATACCAGCGCTGCAATATCATCATTATCATTTTGCGATAATTGATTGGCGGCGCTTATGGTTATTGACGCAACATTTTTGCGACGAAAAAGCCACTGCGAATACGAACCCACCAAGCCTGTCATTTGTGGGGTTTCTACTGAAGTGGCGGTTTTGAAATGAACGTTTATTATCGGGTTAAATTCTTGTGGTTTGGGTAATGACGGGCAAACATCGTGTGCCGCTGCCCAGGGTAATGCCATAATTACCGCATCGTCCGGTTTTAAATTTACTTCAAATCCGCGAAAAACCAGATTACTAACCCTATTGTTACGTATTTCAACGTTTTTTAGGGTTGCGCCATAGCGTATATCGACCCGCCCTGCCGTAGGTTCAACAAACGCCTTTGACAAACCGTTTAACGTAAATACCGGACGGCAATAATGCCCGCCGCGCAACAATGATTCAGCAAGAACCTTGTGCATCAACTTGGTGCTTGCTTCATCTGGTGATGTGTTCATAACCGCTAATATCAAAGGAACCCAAAAACTGTTCCAGCGGGCCGTTGATGTATCTAAAACATCAGTGATTGTTTTATCACAATTGAGATTTCTATAATCATTCAGCAGGTTCCATGCATTCACCCCCGGTGGTTTTTTGTGCATCCATGGAATTTTCCCTGATCCGGCATCCACTACCCAAGTAGAATTATTTTTTAGATCGACAAAATTGAATTTCGCATTATTTTCAATGTGTAGTTGATTAATATCTGCCATTTCCAAAATTGCATTATTGGAAGAAAGAACAAGGTGGTTCCCATTGTCGATTTCTAATCCCAATTTTTCATCATAAAAAGTCCGGCATCTTCCACCGGGATGATTTGTGGATTCATAAATAATTATTTTACTATTGTGTTCAGAAAGTCGCCTAGCTGCCGCAAGGCCAGAAATACCAGCGCCAATTATGTGTGTCACGCTCAAGCGAAGAAAGCCGCCCTTACGGCAATTATTATTTTTTCAATCTTGCCTATGCGCATGCTGGCATAGGGATATTGCCATCCGCGATTTATCATTTTGTTTAAAATACGCTCGTAAACTGCTTTCATAATTCTGACAGCACGGGTTTTTTTTGCCGGTAATGTGGCCAGATTTTCGTTTGCCTTGCTAAAATATTCCTGTGCCAGTGCCGCCATGTATTCAAGGGCGTGCGGTAAATTTTCATCTTGTAAAATTTCCATCGGTTCGCTTGACGTTATCGAATGGTGCCGCAGCACAGAAAGCGGTATGTAAGTCCTTGCGTCATTTGCATCTTCAG
>JAOUJU010000316.1 GCA_029883045.1 Rhodospirillaceae bacterium | reverse complement strand
ATCATGTTGCGACTTTCGGTTACACTGGCCAGCTGCGCATTTATGCTGGCGTAATGCTGCCAACCAAAATACCCCACCGACAACACCGCGCCCGCAGCGGCCAGCATTAAATAAATTTTTATATTATTAAACATCGTCACCGCCCTGATATTTGCGTTTGCTGTTGTCGTCCACCACTGCACCGCCAACATAAACGCCGACAAAGCCCAACAGCGCCAACACAATGGCCGTTATTGCGCCCGCAATAGCAGCCGCGTGCGCGGTGTTGGTAAAAAACAAACCCGCCGCCATTGCAAACGACGCAAGCAGACAAAGACGAATAACCAGCCACCGCCTGCGCCAATAATCTTTTGGTTTACGCTGCATAACCGCCTCCCCACCATGCCCGCACATCAAAGCACGGACAGGCTTTTGCCACGCCGGGCACATCACGGTGCCCCATTACTTCGGCTCCGCTGTATTTGCTTGTTAACCCATGTAACAGCCTGTTTAGTGCGGTGTATTGCGCGCGGGTAAAGTTTGCATCGGGCGCGCCCTGCTCGTTGACACCACCCGCCATGCAAATGCCTATTGACCGCCGGTTATACCCGGCCACGTGCGCGCCGGGCACGTCTTCCGGCCTGCCCATTTCCACCACCCCATCACGTTTAATCACATAGTGGTAACCAATATCTGACCAGTTACGCGGTGGCGCGGTATGCCAGCGCCGAATTTCTGCCGCATCCACGTGCGCAGCGCTGGGGCTGGTGGCCGACGCGTGGACGACAATTTTTTCAATTTTGCGCATCAGTCTGCATCCTGATCGCTGTGCCGCTTATGCGGTAATAAGCGTTTTATATAACCTTCTATACGCTCCACGCTCTCTTTTATCGGGCGCGTGTTGCTTTCTATCAATTCGCGCATGTCTTCTTTTGTGTGGTAGTTATTGGCCACGTGCAATTCGTGTTTGTTTAGCCGCTCACGGGTTTTGTCTGCGGTTTCCTGCGCTTTTTTTGTTTCCTCGCGCGCATCTTTTAACTGTTCTTTCATGGCGCGATATGGCACCAAAAGCACTAACCACGCAAACTGCAAAACTTTTAAAAGCAAATCCGTGCTGGCTGGCTCGGCCACGGTTAACCCTCCCTTGTTGTGTAATGCTTTGAAAGAATGGCAAACAACTCCCCAGGGTCAATCGTGTGTGCTGCTATACCTTGCAGCTCTTTAATTAATGCGTATTGCAAGCACAGCGCGCAAATTTCTGAACACGTAAAGCGCTTTTTTTCATTCAAATTTAATTCGATAGCGTGGGCAAATAGTATTTGCAGCCAGGCATACCCCGCGCCCTCTTTCGCCATCGCAAAGCGCAACGCATCGGTGCAGTCGTCCACGGGTATGTCAATAAAATCCCAGTGGCCACGCTTTGGGGTTATGAGTTTAAACCGCGCGCGGAAGCCATCACGCAAACGCGTGCCCATGCTAAACCACACGCCGTTAAAAATAATTTCACAATGTGAGTATTGCGACCCCGTGCGCAGTCGTATACCTGCGTTTATTATGGTGCCGCGCGCTTTATAAAACGCCAAGGTTATCATTCGATGATTTCCATTGAAAACCACGCATTAAAACTCACCAGCACACCAGTGGTTTGCGTCAACGCAACGGTAAAATAATCGCCCGCCGTCACGTTTATCACCGCCGTGCTGATTCTTAAACTAAAGTCTTCACCCGACGACGCCCTAAAATCGTTGCCTTGAAAAACAAACCCGTTTTTTTCAAAGGTAATGACTTTCTCGCCCGGCGCAGAAGCCACGTTACGCGCATAAGCCTCCAACTTTACCCGCGTAACCCCAGACGGCACGGTAAGCCGCTCGTTATTTGTTACTATGTCGTGCAGCCCGTCGGTATCATAGTCTTCAACATTAAAATTTAACCTAGTGGTTACTCCATCAGGCACATTTCCATTACTCCCACTAATGTAAACCAGCGCACCCCTAAACGCTGGCCTGCGCCATATTGGCCGCTCATCTATAATCATTGAGTTTGTAATGCTTGTCGTGGCGGGGCTGCTCTGCAATGTAAACTGCGCAATGGGAATTTTGCGCGCCGGAATATCAGGCGCAACAGGGCTTGCAGCTTCAACGCCCGCAACAATTGACAACGCCGCCGTTACGGAATCAATCACAATGCGGTCTATTCTAGGGTTCGTCGTCGGCGCAGTAATCACCCCACTAACCTGCTGGGCCTGACTTACGATTGCACCCGATAACGCAATCACCCCGGCGTCAATTGTCACCGTCATGTCCGGCGTGCTGGCCGCGTGAGGCGCAAAGGCTCCTGCTATTTGTTTGTGTACAAGGTCATTGCCATCAATGCGCGTTTTGTATTCGACATCATCCGTTACCGTTGTGAAATTTAATTCTTTACGTTCTGCCACTGTCATTTAAACACCTTCCGCCTTTACGTTTGCAATGCCGCCCACGTCTGCGCCTGCATCGTTATAAATATGCACGTCAACGCTGGCGGTGGTTTCGTTTGTTACCGTTGCTTTTAACGATGCACTGCCAACAACCTGCGCG
>JAOUJU010000315.1 GCA_029883045.1 Rhodospirillaceae bacterium | reverse complement strand
ATTCATATCTGCGCAACATTTATTCCATTGGCTTTTCGCGGCGGTTTTAATGGAAATAGATTGGGCGGGAATTATTTCTTCGTTTGTTAGCGACCTTACGTTTTTGCGCGCTATTTGGTTTTCGTCTATCGCGCTGGGCGCGCTTTCATCATTTACCATGGTCGGTCTTGTTATTGCGCGCATCATCAGCAGCAAGCGCGATAAAAAATTACAAGCGCATCTTAAAAAGCTTCGCCTGCGCATCATGGAATTCATGGAAAGCGGTAGCGACCTTGAAACCTTGCAACAAAACTTTAAGGGCGAAAACATCGATCACGTGCGTGCAATGGTCATGCAGTTGCTGGGCTCGGTCAAGGGCGATACCCGCGATTTATTGATTGCGTTATTGTGGGGGGTTGGGGTTCGCGATAAAGCATTAAAATCCATAAAAATCGGCGATAATATCGAAAAACAAAAAGCGATTGAGGTTCTTTCTCTTTTTACCGATGCCGAAGCTTTGGCGGCATTGCACCAAGCAATGGATGACGAAAACCAAAACATTCGCTTAATGGCGGCCGAAGCATTAGCCGAAAATGACCCGGATTTAAGCGTGGTCGAACTGGTGGAAAAGCTTGATATTGGTGGAACAATTCGTTCGCGAATGTTGCGCGAAATATTTTTAAAAGCTGGGCGCAACCACGTTAAGGATCTAGTTGATCTGCTTGAAGGTGTAGCCATTGAAGACATCGCGGTGCTTACCCTTTATGCCATTGGCCGGGTGCAGGACTATTCGGTTGTGCCAGCGGTCATCAAACAGATGAAATCAAAACACGTAAACGTCAGGGCCGAAGCTTTGCGTGCGCTCAATTCCATTGGCCATCCTAAATGTATGCCTGCGGTGGTAGATGCCATTGGCGATGACGCTTGGCCGGTTCGTGCCCAGGCCGCGGTTTGTGCCGGCAACATTGGTTTTGTTGAAGCCATCGAACCATTGGTGGACCTGCTTGATGATGAAGAATGGTGGGCGCGCTTTCGTGCCGCCGAAGCACTGGCCAGGCTTGGCGCAGATGGAATGGCGGCACTTGAAAATGCAAGCCGTGGCGAGGGGCGCAGTGCGCAAATTGCCCAGTTGGTGCTATCGGAAAAGGAAGCGGCATGAACTGGGGCGAGATAACAAACATTATAGACGGCCTTGCTCTGGCAGTTATGCCCGGCGCATTGGTGGTTAGCATTTTTATTATTTCGGTCATGGGTGCGCAAAACGTGCTTTATGTAATCCAGCTTTTTCTGGCTTATAGCGTGTTGCGCCAAAGGCGTTTGCACGTAACCCCGAACGAAGCGTGGCAACAATTAAACGTTACCACCATGCCAATATCGCTTTTGGTGCCGGGTTATAACGAAGAAGCGACCATTGTTGAAAACGTGCGTTCCATGTTATCGCTGCATTATCCCAATTTTGAAGTAATAGTCATCAATGATGGCTCAACCGATGATACCCTAAAAGCTGTAATTGATGCTTATGATTTAAAACCGATTATCCGCCCCTTTGAGCAAGCCGTAACCCACAACCCAATTCGCGGACTTTATGGTTCAAAAAATTATCCTAATCTTATTGTGGTGGATAAAGTCAATGGTGGTAAATCAGACGCGCTTAATGCCGGAATAAACCTGGCGCGCTTTCCGCTTTTTTGTGCGGTTGATGCAGATTCACTTTTGGAATCAGATGCCCTGTTGCGTGCGGTCCAACCCTTTACCGAAGACCCGGAAAGGGTGGTAGCGGTTGGCGGCACCATTCGCATCGCCAACGGCTGTTCGGTTCGTGCCGGGCGCGTAACCAAGGTTGATATGCCGACTAATCTGGTCGCCCTGTTTCAGGTGGTTGAATATTTGCGCGCTTTTTTAATGGCGCGCCTAGCGTGGAGCAAGCTTGACGCATTGATGCTTATTTCCGGCGCGTTCGGTATTTTCAAGCGTGGCGATGCCATAAAAGTCGGCGGCTATTCGCACGACACAGTCGGCGAAGACATGGAAATAATCATCAAACTGCACCGTTACATGCGCGAACAGGGGCGCGATTACCGCGTGCATTTTGTTCCCGACCCGGTTTGCTGGACCGAAGCCCCCGAAAGTTTATCCATACTGGGGCGCCAACGCAGGCGCTGGCAGCGTGGCTCGTTAGAGGCGTTTTTCAAACACAGGAAAATGTTATTTAACCCAAAATACGGTGTCGCCGGAATGTTAGGGTTCCCCCACGTTTTATTGGTTGATGTTCTGGGCCCGCCGATTGAGGTTTTGGGTTATTTAATGATGCCGCTTTTTTTCTGGATGGGGGTGTTTAGCCTCGATTTCTTTTTGGCGTATATATCGCTCAGCTTTATTTTTGGTGTAACCATAAGCGTCGGTTCACTAATACTGGAAGAAATGGAATTAAAACGTTTCCCCAAACCGGCCCATCTGGCGGTGCTGACATTGGTTTCAATTCTTGAAAATTTCGGCTATCGCCAGTTAAATAATTTATGGCGCATCATGGGCACATGGCATTACCTGATTGGGCGCAAAGAATGGGGCAAGATGACT
>JAOUJU010000313.1 GCA_029883045.1 Rhodospirillaceae bacterium | reverse complement strand
TATTGCAGGCGGTTAAATCGGCCGGTGCCCTGCAAGCTGAAATAGAGGTGATGTAATGGGTGCTATAGATTTCCAAACCCAGGCTGACATTGCGATGAGCCAAAGCCGCAAGACGCCAAACATGAAGCACATGAACGTTGCCAATGAAGCTGCCATGCGCAAAACCGCCAAAGAATTTGAGGCAATGTATATATCGCAAATGATGCGCCCGATGTTTGAAGGAACAGATGTTGAGGCCCCATTTGGCGGCGGACAGGCCGAAAGCATGTGGAAATCATTACAAATTGATGAGTACGGCAAGGCAATTGCAGACGCCGGTGGTGTAGGAATTGCTGATGCGGTAATGCGTGAAATGATCATGTTACAGGAGGCGAGCCAGAAATGAACGTCGATAAATTATTGATTGATATGATTAAAGCTACGGATAACCTTTGCTTATTTTTGGAAAATGAGAACGCGCTGTTGCTAACTCCAAATCCAAAAATTGATGATGGTCATCTAAAGAAAAAAGATTTTCTTGCGCGCGATTATGAAGGGCACGTAAGAGAGCTAAATGAATACAAGATTGAAGCCAAAGATGCCGATAAAGATTTGCGTGACAAGGCAAAGATTTCTGGCGACAAGCTAAAAGATATTGTGGCCTTGAATGTCATTCGTATACGGGCGCGCTACGAAGCCAACATGATGTTAATTGATTCGTATTCCCGCGCGGTAAACGAAGTAAATTCTAGTGATCTTACCTATGTTAGTAGTGGAAAAATTTCCAACAGCTCAACATCGCAAAAATCACCACCCAAACCCGCCACCTTGAACCAGTCCCTGTAACCCGGTCGGAGTCCTTCAATGTCTGGAAATATGACACTAGCGCTATTGACGGCACAAAGCGGTCTTTCTGCCAACCAAGCGGCGCTTGATACAGCGACCAACAACATTACCAATGCAAACTCGCCTACGTATTCGCGCAAGATTGCGGTGTTTGAACAACGCACGGTAAATGGTGTCGGCGCCGGCGTAAGCGTATCTAAGGTTGTAAGAAGCGTTGACGAAGGATTATTGAAAAGCCTTAGGAACCTTTATTCAGGCAAAAGCGAAACTACGGTTCAGCAATCATACTTTCAACGAATGCAAGATCTATTCGGTACACCATCTGATAATAGTTCAATAAGCCATATTTTAAATAAATTTTCAGGTGCAATTGAGGCCCTTGCGGTATCGCCTGAAAAACCACTTGAACAAAGCGAAGTTGTAAGGTGGGCACAAGAAACAACGCTTAAGATAAAGCAAATCGATAACGAAATTCAAAATTTGCGCCTAGAAGCAGATAATTCAATTGCTGGCGAGGTAGAAAAACTTAACTCAATTATTGAACGCATAAGATCACAAAACGAACAGATTGCCAAAAATCAAGCAAGTGGCACAGATATAACTGGCCTTGAAGACCAGCGCGATGCCGATTTAAACGCGCTATCAGAAATAATACAGATTAAGTATTTCACCAGAAAAAGTGGCGAGGTTGTTGTTTACTCAAGCTCCGGAAAAGTTTTGGTTGATACCGTGCCCGTTAGTTTTTCCCACATTCCGGCAAGCAATATTAACTCGTTGTTTCAGTATGATTCTGGCGACTTTGATGGAATATGGACCGGCAGCAGAAGCAACAAAGCAAACGATATAACCGAAAAACTGGGCAGCGGAACCCTTAAAGGGCTGGTTGATATTCGCGATAATGTTCTTGGCGGATTGCAAGCACAGATTAATGAACTGTCGGCACAAATGCGTGATGTGGTTAACCAGGAACACAATCGGGGTGTGGCATTTCCGGGAATGCAGGAAATGAGCGGAACCCGCACTTTTTCATCGCCGTCCACACAAACCATAACGCTAGATCCCAGCGGCGGTGGGGCTGGTGACGTTGCAATCATTTTAACCGATTTAAACGGCAACCAAACCGCCAACACAACCCTTGAAACTATCATGGTAGACCCCGCCTATGGTCCTGGAGCATCACTTGCTAACAGTGCATGGACAATAAGCGATGTTGCCGCCACCATGGAAGACTGGCTGCAAGCAAACGGTGCCGCCAGCGCCAGCGTGGCGATAGATACAGACGGAAAATTTAATGTTCAATTAAATGCCCCAACCTTAGCGTTAGGGTTCAGGGACCAAGTATCATCCACCGCCGGCAGCACACAAAAAGATGTGGCAATCGGATTTGATGCTGACGGGGCAAACGGAATAGATGAAACCGTTAGCGGGTTTTCTTATTTCTTTGGCTTAAATGATTTTTTTGTTGATTACCAAAATGACAATATCCTTGAAAGTGACGCCCTAGTTGGAAGCTTCGTTTCGACAACCGCGGCAACGCTTAGCTTTAATAATTCATCCGGAAACATAGTAATACCGCCAGCAACCGACATTATCATCCCTGCCGGAAGCTCGCTCAAAGATATGGCCACATTAATAAATAATGGCGTTAGCGGCGTTACGGCTTCGGTTGTTTCTGATGGGTCATACCAACGCTTAAGAATTGTGCAAACCGTATCAGATGTGCTTGTGGTTACCCAAAAT
>JAOUJU010000314.1 GCA_029883045.1 Rhodospirillaceae bacterium | reverse complement strand
AACGTCGGCATCGGTCATTATGATTATGCGGTCATACCTAAGCGCGGTTTCATCGAAGTTTTTACCAGAACCACAACCAAGAGCCTCAACCAGATCGGAAAGTTCTTGATTGGCATTTTTTTTATCTGCCGTAGCTGATGCCACGTTAAGAATTTTACCACGCAGTGGAAGTATGGCCTGGGTTTTTCTGTTGCGCGCCTGTTTGGCCGATCCGCCGGCACTGTCGCCTTCAACTATAAATATTTCCGTTCCAGCAGAAGTGGTGTTTGAGCAATCAGCCAACTTGCCTGGAAGACGAAGTCGTTTGGTGGCAGATTTACGTTTGGTTTCAAGTTCGGTTTTGCGTCTTAGGCGTGTGTTGGCACGTTCTATAGCGTTTTCTAGCAATGCTTTTGCTGCCTTGGGGTCGGATGAAAGCCAATGATCAAAGCTATCACGCAGGGCGTTTTCCACAATTCGTTGCGCATCGGCGGATGCCAATTTTTCCTTGGTCTGGCCCTGAAATTGCGGATCGGGAATAAACAACGACATCATGGCAACAGAACCGCCCAAAACATCTTCGGCTGTAAGTTTGGCAGCAGCCTTAACAGACGTTAGCTCACCATAGGCGCGAAGCCCCTTGGCCAAGGCCGAACGAAAACCGCTTTCATGGGTGCCGCCCTGTGGGGTAGGAACGGTATTGCAATATGAATTAAGAAAACCATCTTCGTCTGCGGGCCACGCAACCGCCCATTCAACCCGACCTTGATCGGTTGCAAAATCAACCCGCCCGGAAAATGGCCTTGGTGTAACTGTGCGGCGTTTACCTAGGCGTTCTTCGACGTAGTCTTGCAGGCCACCGGGGAAATGCAATTCTGCCTTTTCTGGGATGCCTTTTTCTTCTTTGTCTTTGAGTAACGATTTATCGCACGACCAGCGAATTTTCACTCCACGAAATAAATATGCCTTGGAACGCACCATGCGAAAAAGCTGGTGCGGACGAAAATGCGTGCGTGAACCAAATATGTCAGGGTCGGGCCTAAACGTAACTGTGGTGCCGCGTTTATTTATGGCCTTGCCAGCACTTTTAAGTTTGGTTTTTGCTTTACCGCGGGAAAATTCCTGCACCCATTGCTGTTTATCGCGCGCGACCTCAACGCGCATATATTCGGAAAGGGCGTTCACCACTGAAATACCAACGCCGTGCAAACCGCCAGAGGTGGCATAGGCTTTTCCACCAAATTTACCACCCGAATGCAGCGTCGTCATTATGACCTCAAGGGCGGAAAGATTTTTGAATTTGGGGTGGGGATCAACCGGGATGCCGCGGCCATTATCGCTTACGGTCAATTCGTTATTGGCTGTCATTTCAATGGTAATTACGCTGGCGTGCCCGGCAACGGCTTCGTCCATGGAGTTATCAATAATTTCTGCCGCAAGGTGGTGATAGGCGTGCTCATCTGTGCCGCCAATATACATACCCGGTCGTTTGCGTACTGGCTCTAGGCCTTCTAGAACCTCGATGTCGGCAGCTGTATATGTGTCACCTTTTGTAGGCTTTGCATTAATGGCTGCGGACCCTGTTTTGGCCTTAGCTTTGGGCTTAGGTTTGGTCTTAGCTTTTGCCTTGGCTTTGGCCTTTGTTTTTTTTGTGTCTGAACCGAACAGGTCTGCCATGATTTTCCTAGCGTGTGTTGTTTTGAATTTCATTTCTTGGCCCACAGTCGACCAAGGGGTATCTTTTTTATAAGCCGGAATGTATAAAACAAGCTATAGGCGTGTAATTCCTTGTAATATCTCATTAAATTATTAAATTGCTGTTTATATAGCCAAAACGAGACTAATCAGATGAGCGCAAATAACAAAACCGATTCGAGCAGCGACACCCCAAGGGGCAAATTAGTTATTCGTACAGTCGCATTTCCTGCACAGATGAATTCTGGCGGAAATATATTTGGTGGATGGGTATTGGGCCAAATGGATACCGCAGGCGGTATTACCGCCGCTGAGGTGGCGTTGGGACGGGTAGCTACCGTGGCAGTAACAGCCATGAAATTTGAGAAACCGGTCCATGTTGGCGATATAATATGTTGTTATGTTGATTTGGTTAAAACTGGCAACACATCAATAACCACCCATGTTCAGGCATGGGTTCATCGTCGCAAAGGCACCGAGATTAGCGAAATAAAGGTTACTGAGGGTGAGTTTGTCTTTGTCGCGCTTGATGACAAGGGTAAACCTAGGGCGGTTAGGCATTAATTTTATATCGCTATTTTAACCAACCGCTAGCCACACATAACCAGCTATAAAAATCACCCCTAACGAGGCTGCATCCGCAAACATTTTTAATTGTTTCATTTATTTATGCCCTTCTATCTGTTTCCTTAAATAGAACAAAGCATGAACAAACGATATTTGTCAAGCAATTTCAATAATAAATATTGATGGTAAAGTGTGGGCTATTGGGTGGTTTTCCCCAAAAAATGAGTGTAATAGGGGCATGCAGCACACCGATAAAAGGCACCTTGTTTTGAAAATTATCCCATCACCATACCTTTTGTTGGTTATAGCCACGGTTATTTGGGG
>JAOUJU010000312.1 GCA_029883045.1 Rhodospirillaceae bacterium | reverse complement strand
GGTTTTAAATATTTATTAGAGCAATTTAACTAATTTAGAATAAATCCAGTGTTTTTTATATAGCAAAGGTAAAAAACCCTGCCTCTGGAACACTGTTCGTTATTTTAGCGTTAAAGGTTAGCGTGTATATAATTTGCCCATGCGAAAACTTTACCATCTCTGGCTAGATCCGTTTTCCCGCAAGGTGCGCCTTGTTTTGGGGGAAAAGGGCATGGATTTCGAACCCATAGTCGAAAAAGTATGGGAGCGGCGTGAAGGTTTTTTGCGCCTAAACCCGGCGGGCGAGGTCCCGGTACTGGTCGAAGAAAACGGAACCACGGTTTCAGGCGCCAGCGCCATTTCTGAATATCTGGACGAAATTCATCCCAACCCACCATTGCTGGGTGCCACCCCGCTAGAGCGCGCCGAGGTCAGGCGGCTTTGTCATTGGTTTGATTCAAAGTTCAACAATGAAGTAACCGTAAACCTGATTGAAGAAAAAATTACTAAACGCTTTCTTGGGCTTGGCGCGCCGGATTCAAAAGCAATTCGCGCAGGGCTTTCCAACATCAAACATCATTTAGATTATATTACCTATCTTATTGAGCGGCGCGACTGGTTGGCCGGCGAGCGTATATCGCTGGCCGATCTTAGCGCGGGCGCACATATTTCCAGCGTTGATTATTTGGGCGATGTTCCGTGGGATAAGTATCCGGTTGTGAAAGATTGGTACGTGCGAATTAAATCCCGCCCCGGTTTTCGCCAGCTTTTGCACGACATGATACCCGGCGTGCCACCACCAAAACATTATTCGGATTTGGATTTTTAAATATCGTTTTTGTAACGCGCTAACACTTCATCAAGCGAAATGTTTTTACCGTTATCAACGCAACCCGCGCACCATTCGCTGTGCACGGTTTTAATGCCGCGTTCTTGTCTGCGCCTGACAATGGCGGTGGAAATATCAATAAATCCGAACATTTTTTGTGATTTTGGATCATCAATAACTTTTATGAAATGTCCCACAGCATTTTCAAATGCGTGGCCGGGGGCTGGCGGTTCACCGCTGGCACCACCACCTAATTCAAAACTTGCAACAAGACCGGTATCAAAAATTACGTCTTCGGGGTCAAGATAAACCATGCCCAAATCTGTTTTGGTGCGTGGAAAAATTTGCACAGCATAATGATGAATATATTCTTTGCCTATGCGTTCGGTTTTTATAAATGCCGCAATATCATTACCTGCCTTTAAGATAACCACGTTGCCCGGTGTTATATTCATTGCTTCACGCATGCCCGGTTTGGCGGTAGCTACAGCATTTTCATTATTTGTTTCGTTCATATTATTAATTTACCAATCTTTTATAACCGCACATGGCGAAATATAAGCACCCTTGGCAATATTTCCAAGCGGCTATAAATAAAATCGCATTCTATTGTTTTGCAACGTCCAGCAATTCAATATTTGTTTGCGCCGCGCGAGCGGCTTCGCTGGTGGGCCATGCGGAAATGATAGCTAACCATTTTTGTCGAGCTCCGGCATTATCGCCCTGAATCCGTAATATATTGCCAAGCTCTAACAGGGCTGCGGGATGGGTCGGGACAATTCCAAGCGCGCGTTTGGCGTCTTCTTCGGCCAAATCCATAACATCAAGCTGGCGCCAGGCGCTGGCCCTAAATGCCAAGGCATCGGCGTCATGGGGTGCAATTGAAATTGCCCGGCCTAAATCATCGGTTGCTTCCCAAAATGCGCCCATGGCGGCAAAAACTTGCGCGCGAACTACAAATAGCTCAGCATCTTCGGTGTTCATTCTTATGGCGGTATCTATTGCCTGTAGCGCATTTTGGTTGTCACCAAACAATAGCCACGCCTCGGCGCCACGCGCCAGGATTTTTGCCTTGAATTCAACTGATGAATTTAGCGCATCGGCCAACCTTTCAAACCCTTGGGCCGCTTCGCCATACCTGCCCATTCCCATTAATGCGGCCAAAGCGCAATATCTGGCCGCGTGGCCACCGCCCAAGCTTTCCCAGCGGGTTGCCTCGTCAAATGCGCCTTTCGGGTTATTTGCCGCCATATTCAGACATTCACGATAATTATCTTTTTCAGCTACAGGCGCGCTGTTTTCCCCCGCAAAGACTTGAGCGGGCAGTGCAAAAACCATAAACAACAAGGACAAATTTCTGATAACGTTTATCATGGCACCTCTAGTCAGGCTGTCCGTTACAGTAATTGAACTAACACTATAACCCAATACAATCTATCAAGGCCCAAAAATTGAGCGATAAATCACCCCATTTGTTTTGTTTTGGTCTTGGCTACAGTGCCTTGGCCTTGGCGGGCCAGCTTTTTGATGAAGGCTGGCGAATTTCCGGCACCCATAGGGCGGGCGAAAAAGAAGACGGCACTGACAACAGCGGGTTTGTTTCTTATTCTTTTGCTCGCGACTGCCCTTTGGATGATTTTGATTTTTTATTCGATAGCGTGACCCACGTTCTTGTTTCAATACCACCAGATGCGGCGGGTGATCCGGTGCTTGATATTCATGGGCCCGATATCGCGCGTCATCGCGAACATATAAAATGGATAGGTTATCTTT
>JAOUJU010000043.1 GCA_029883045.1 Rhodospirillaceae bacterium | reverse complement strand
CCGACGCCCCGAGAATGATAAAACAGGCAGAAAAATCAGGGGTTTATGCCGCAATTATAGGAACGGTTACAGGACAAGAGTTGACGATTGGGGATGAACACTCCATATCTGTGGCAGAGCTAAAAAATGCGCATGAAAACTGGATGCCGGGTTTCATGTCGCACCCCGATGCCCACTAATAAATTTTAAATTTAAGGATACTTAAAATGGCTATGGATGCTGCCCACATTGAAAGTTTAATCAAAGAAGCATTACCCGATGCCGAAGTACACATTGATGATTTACGTGGCGATGGCGACCATTATGCGGCGCGCGTAATATCAAAAGAATTTGCCGGCAAGTCCCGGGTTCAACAGCACCAAATGGTGTATGATGCGCTACAGGGTCGCATGGGCGGTGAATTACACGCCCTTGGCCTGCAGACATCTACCCCCGAAGCTTAAATAACAATTATTTTAAGGATACATATAAAATGAGCGACAATCCCGTATTCGCAAAAATCCAATCGGAAATTGATGAAAACCCAGTTGTGCTTTTCATGAAGGGTAACCCGATGTTTCCCCAGTGCGGTTTTTCCGCAGCCGTGGTTGGTGCGCTAACCCAGATGCAGGTAAAATTCAAAGGCATAGACGTTTTACAAGACGGCGAAATCCGCGAAGGCATAAAAGCGTTTTCAAACTGGCCGACCATTCCCCAGCTTTACATCAAAGGTGAATTTGTTGGCGGCTGCGACATTGTCAAAGAAATGTATGAAGCCGGCGAATTGCAAAAAATATTCGACGACAAAGGCATTGATTACAAATCCGCATGAACGGGGATTTCTCCAACATAAAGGCCTGCGTGTTTGATGCTTATGGCACGTTGCTCGACCTAAATTCTGCCGCTAACAGTTGCAATGATGAACTGGGTGACAAAGCTGGCGCACTGTCGGAAATATGGCGGGCAAAGCAATTACAATATACTTGGTTGCGCTCGCTAATGGGCAAGCATGCTGATTTTCGCATCGTTACCGAAAACTCGCTTGATTATGCCATGAACGCCCTTGGCCTTGCGGATAACGATTTGCGTTCACGCTTGTTATCATTTTTTGAAGTTTTAACCCCATACCCAGAAGTAAAACCGATGTTAGGCGAATTGCGCGAACTGGGCATGAAAACCGCTATCCTTTCTAACGGCAGCCCTGACATGCTTAAAAGTGCCACGGAAAATGCCGGCATAGAAAACCTGTTAGATATGGTTTTATCAATTGAAGATGTCGGCATTTATAAACCCGACCCCAAGGTTTATCAATTGGCGGTGGATCGCCTTAATATAGCTGCAGAAAATATATGTTTTGTTTCGGCCAACGGTTGGGACGCAGCAGGCGGAGCGGCTTTTGGTTTTCAGGTGGCATGGATAAACCGTACAGGTGCGCCAAGCGAACATTTAGAATTCAAACCAAAAGTCGAATTAAAAGATTTAAGCACCCTCGCCCAAATCATCCTTCCAGTTTGATACCATGCAAACCAAAACCCCGCTTGCGCCGCCTTGGTGTTTGAACGGCACTTTCATCTGGTGCCAAGTACGGTATTCATCTTTGTCAAAGTTCACCGCCCCGCTGGCATAAATTATTTTGCCATCATTCATTGCCATTCTGTTTAATTTAATCATTTCCTTGGTGGCTTCTCCGCCGATGCCTAGTTCAGATATTTTTTTTCCGGTCCAATCTTCACCGTGCAATTCGCCGACCTGAACGCCAAACATGGTAACGATAAAATCGTCTTCATTGGGCAGGTATCTATATAAAATAATGTATTTCCAATAGGGCATGAACGGCTGGGTGGAAATTGTATTAAAATCCAACGCCCCATCGGTTGCGTTGTTTTCCACCAGTTTGCCAAACGCCGCCAAAACCTCATTGGTTTTGGCTTTATTGCAACCGATATCCATGAAACTGGATTTGACCATTTTGAAAACACCCCCCCACAACCGATCCGGTTAACGTATTATTATACAACACAATATTGCGCGCATAATTGACTGGGGTCAAAAAAAACACCCGCAAAAGCTGCGGGTGTTTTTGTGTTTTTTGTGAACGGTCGCGATTAGCGCGAATAAAATTCGATAACTAGGTTTGGTTCCATTTGTACCGGATACGGCACATCGGCAAATTTAGGTATGCGAACATACTTGCCCTTGCCCGATTTGGTATCAACGTCCATGTAATCTGGAATTTCACGTTCAGATGAATTTAGGGCTTCAATCACCATGGGAATATTAAGCGATTTTGATTTAAGCTCAACCACGTCGCCTTCTTTAACCATATAAGACGGAATGTTCACTGTTTTGCCATTGACCATAACGTGGCCGTGGTTAACGACCTGACGGGATGAAAACACGGTTGGCACAAACTTCATACGGTAAACAACCGCATCCAAGCGGCGTTCAAGAATACCAATAAGGTTTTCTGACGCATCACCCGGACGGCGCGCTGCATCTGAATAATATTTGCGGAATTGTTTTTCCGAGATGTTGCCGTAATAACCTTTTAGCTTTTGCTTAGCCATAAGCTGGGTACCGTAATCGGTAGGTTTATTGCGACGACCACGGCCGTGTTGGCCGGGGCCATAATCACGGGTGTTAAACGGGCTTTTTGGGCGACCCCAAAGGTTGCAACCCAAGCGGCGGTTAATCTTGTACTTAGAGCGAATACGCTTCGACATTTTTTCATCACCTTTTAAAGATGGTTAATTGTTGTCCCGGTATGCCTTGTTCCCTGCGCTAACAGGGGGCGTTGATGAGAGCTAAAAAACCCAAACCAAACGTTCCCGGAAATGTGTTCGAGTGGCGGAATATAAGGAAATTGGACGTCTTAGCAAGGGTTTTCCCGCAAAATGGAAAAAATAGCTAATAATTGGCAAAAAAGACTGGAAAACTGCCAAATAATTAGGGTTTTTAGCTATATAGCTCGCTATCCCAATAAACATAATCAACCCATGTATGGTGGACATTGTCCCCATGAAAGGTCTTGGCAACGCGGTTTAGCAACTTGATTGATGGTTCAAGCGGGGGCTGAATAAGGGGCATTTGGGCTTCAAGCGGGGTACGGTTGGCCTTTTTAATATTGCACGGCGCACAGGCAGAAACCACGTTGGTCCATTCGGTTCGCCCGCCCCTGCTTTTAGGTTGAACATGATCAAACGTAAGTTCACTGGTGGGGAAATGCCCAGCGCAATACTGGCAAGAAAAATCATCGCGCAGATAAATATTATAGCGGGTAAATGCCGGGCGACCATCGAACCGGATGTAGCGTTTTAATGCCACTACAGATGGCACCTCAAGCTCTATGGATGGTGAACGCACCTTAACGTCGTAGTTTTCAACCAGATTCACCCGATCAAGCAATAGCGCGCTTAGGGCATCTTTCCACGACCACAATGAAAGCGGATGGTAAGAAAGCGGACGAAAATCAGCATTCAAAACCAGCGTCTGGAGATTAAGCATTAAAAAAAACCCCCGTAATAATTGTTAAGCAGTGTCTGTAGATTACTATATGTGGTATTTGTTGCCAAATATTTACCCAACTTTTGAATACCGGGTTAACCCATATCGCCCGTTAAACCATGGTTATTTGATAAAAATGAAGACCACAAAACAGTCAATAGTAACCAGATTTGCCCCCAGCCCGACTGGTCATTTGCATCTGGGCCATGCCATGGCGGCACTGTATGCATATGATATGGCCCGTGAATATGGTGCAGATGGAAGGTTTTTATTGCGCTTAGAAGACATAGATACTTCACGCGTGCGCCCTGAATTTGAAGAATCAATCTTTACAGACCTTGAATGGCTGGGCCTTGAATGGGAAACCCCTGTAAGGCGACAATCAGAACACATGAAAGATTACAGCGCAGCCCTTGGGCGCCTGGGTGATATGGGCCTGTTGTACCCATGTTTTTGCACTAGGGGCGAAATAATGGCCGAGATCGAACAATCGTCCAATGCCCCACACATGATAACTTATGGCCCCGATGGTGCGCTTTATCCCGGAACCTGCCGAAAACTTAGTGACGATATATTGCAGGAAAAAAAAGCGGCGCGATCGCCTTATGCCCTAAGGCTGAATATGCAAAAAGCCCTAGCCAAGGTTAAAGATCAACTTATATGGCCCCTAAAATGGACAGATACCAACAAGGGTGAAATCAAAGCCACCCCCGAAATATTTGCAGATGTGGTATTAGCAAGAAAGGACATCCCCACCAGTTATCATCTAGCGGTAAGCATTGATGATCATCTGCAAGGGGTTACCATGGTAACCCGGGGCGAAGATCTTTTTTCTGCAACGCACATTCACCGCCTAATTCAGGCACTGTTAAGTTTGGATGTACCAAATTACAGCCATCATGGCCTGATAACCGATAAAAACAATATCAGGTTAGCTAAACGTGACAAGGCAACCACATTGAAAACACTTCGTGAATCAGGTTATACCGCGGCTGATATCAGAAATATGGTTGGGCTTAAGGCAAAGGGTTGAACAACAAGTTGTTAATCGCTACATACCTACCCAATATGTAAATTAGCGGGAAATTCAAGGACAAGTTGCAATTTAAGGCTTGAACTATAGCCTAATTTTCTCTTTATTAGGTGCGGGGGTCAGAAATAGTTATAACCGCTTCTAAAAATAATAATAAAATTTAATAATAACCCTCAGAATAGAAGATAAATCATATGAAAACCTGCCTTATAGTTGATGACAGCAAAGTCATCCGGATGGTTGCTAAAAAAATTCTCGATGGACTTGGCTTTGGCACCGAAGAAGCTGCCGATGGACAAATCGCGCTTGATGCCTGCAAGGCCAAAATGCCTGACGCGGTGTTGCTTGACTGGAACATGCCAGTAATGAGCGGTATTGAATTTTTACGTGAACTAAGGGTGCTTCCCGGTGGTAACGATCCTATCGTAATTTTCTGCACAACAGAAAACGATTTGGACCACATCCAAGAAGCAATGTCTGCGGGCGCTAATGAATACATCATGAAGCCGTTCGATTCAGACATAATCGAAGCCAAATTCCAACAAGTTGGCCTTGTTTAAAGCACCTTAGCGGAGACACGCAAAGTGAACCCTGAAGATTTTGATTTTATCAGCACACTAATTAAGGCCCGTTCGGGGCTGGCGCTGACGCCTGACAAGGCATACCTGCTTGAAAGCCGGCTTATGCCAGTAGCGCGCAAGCATGGCCATGCCGGGTTAAACGAACTTATTGGCGCAATGCGCACGCGCAAGGAAGAAAACCTGATTATTGAGGTCGTGGAAGCCATGACCACCAATGAATCGTTTTTCTTTCGCGATATTAAACCGTTCGATTTATTGCGCGACGAAGTATTGCCACCGGTACTAGAAAAACGTGCGGCCAAGAAACACCTTAAAATATGGTGTGCGGCTGCCTCCAGTGGACAAGAGCCATATTCAATTGCCATCGTTTTAAAAGAACTAGGCGCCCAGCTGGCGGGCTGGAACATAGATATTCTTGGCACCGATATATCCAATGATATCTTGAAAAAAGCCGCAAACGGCATGTATTCACAGTTTGAAGTCCAACGCGGGATGCCCATTCAGCTTTTGCTCAAATATTTCGATAAAAAAGACGAAACTTGGGAAATTAAGCCGGAAATCAAGCAAATGGTCAGATATAAGTACTATAATCTGCTTGAGAATCTTTCCCCGCTTGGCGGTTTTGATATCGTCTTTTGCAGAAATGTGCTCATTTATTTTGACGCAGAAACAAAAGGAAAGGTTCTTGCACAGATTGCATCACTTATGCCCGAAGATGGAATGTTATTTCTTGGGGGTGCCGAAACCGTTTTGGGTGTAACTGATAAATTTAAACCAGTACCGGGCCAACGTGGCGTTTACGCTAGAGTGTAATTTATTATTTTTAATTGAAGCGCAGAGAAAAAAATATGTCTGACAAGAAATACCGTCTTGTAACCCGCGCAGATTTCGACGGCGTTGTCGCCGGGGGATTGTTGATTGAGCTTGGCCTAGTGGGCGAGGTCGTATTTGCCGAACCACGTGCCATGCAGGCAGGGTTGGTAAATATTACTGAAAACGATATCACCACCAACCTTCCCTATGTCGATGGGGTGCACCTTTGTTTTGATCACCACGTTTCTGAAAAAGAGCGTGTCGGGCCAAAAGAAAACCACATTATCGACCCCGATGCGCCATCGGCGGCACGGGTGGTTTACAACCATTTCGGCGGCAAGGATAAATTCCCCTCCATCAGTGATGAATTGATGGCCGCAGTTGATAAGGCAGATAGTGCCGATTACAACGAAGAAGATATCTTAGCGCCTGATCCATGGACGCTGCTTAACTTTATTCTTGATCCCCGTACCGGGCTATCACGGTTTGAGCATTTTGAAATCAGCCACGAACAACTGATGAAAGACATGATGATTTATGTTCGTCATCACCCAGTTGAAGAAATTATGGCTATTCCCGATGTTCAAGAGCGCGTTATGCTTTATATGGAGCACGAAGAAAAAGCAGAAATGCAAATTCGCGCCAATGCCAAAGTCCACAGCAAAACCGTTGTGGTTGATATGCGTGGCGTTGACGATGTTTATGCCGGAAACCGCTTTACGGTTTATGCCATTTTCCCAGCGTGCAATGTTTCAGTGCAAATAACCAACTCGGCCGATGGCAAAAAAACCATTTTTGCAGTTGGTAAATCAATCCTCAGCCGTACCTGCAAGGCCAACGTTGGGTCAATTTTGCTTGAATACGGTGGCGGCGGACATGCCAATGCTGGCACCTGCCAGGTTGCCAACGATGAGGCTGAAAAAGTTCTTCAGGAAATACTCAAGCGTCTGCATTGATGCACTAGCCAGTAATACCTGTGTCTTGGGGCCTATTTTGCCCCCAAGCTGCTTGTCATATTGCCATCCGTATGCCAGCCTGTAGCACAGTTGATAAATGCTTCGGGGGCGAACGTAATTTCCAATGAAAATAAGCGTAAAACAAACCAAAAAAGGTGTTTTTTCACTCACATTTGATGATGTCGTACTAACGTTGGACAAAGGGCAGATAAAAAATCTTCTGCTTCAGTGTGTGCAGGCGCTAGCGCCCGGTTCAGTCGGCACCGTCGACCCCGAGGTTCAGGCCGCCCGATTGGCAGAAAAACTAAAACACGCCAACCCGCCCGGTATGCAAAAACTAATCATGAGCGCAAACGAGGATGACATTTTGATGTTCCTCAAAAGCTGCGAAGAAGACCAAGAAATAATCGACTGGGTCTTCCAAAATATGAGCGAACGCAAACAAACCATGTTCAAAGAAGACATGGAATTTAAATTCCACGACGGCGTGCCGAGCGATGATTTAATTGATGCGATTGAAAACCTGAACGAGCTTGTAGCACGCTTAAAAAATGACGGCTCGCTAGAACTAGATCAATAAAATTAAGCGACGTTGGATTTTCTTTTACGGTCTTTGGAAACCTTGACATATGCCCGGGCACAATGTGCTTCGCAATAAGGTTTATCTTCCATTACCTGTTGACCACAAAAATGCAGATTATCGGTTCCGGGTTCGCCTTCGGGCCAGCAACACATTGATGATGTCAGCTGTTCCATCTTTACCGATGAAGCCGATGGTTTAAACGTTTGTGTTTTGGCTGTGGTCTTAACTGGTTTTGGCCGTGGTGTGCTAGATGCCTGACGAATGGGTGATTGGCGTTTTTTCAAACCCAAACGGTGAACCTTGCCAACAACCGAATTTTTGGTAACGCCTAAACGCCTGCCAATTTCGCTGGTCGGGTGGCCTTCATCCCAAAGCGCGATAAGGGTCTTAATACGGTCCGGTGTCCATTCTGGTGCGCTCATTTTAGGCTTGCCCCCCTTGTTTGTGGCGTATTTGGCGTGTTTTTGCTTAGTCGTAATACATATTGGGCCTTTAGTGGCCCTTGGACACCGTTTTATACAATATTTAGCCATCGTCAACTAGGTTAAGCACCACATATTGTGGATAACTGGCTGATTTTCGGTGGAAAAATATTTTTATTCACAGCCCCACACCACACATTTTGCCCCGAGAAAAGCCATCGCGGGGCCCTTAAGCCTTGGTTATACTTGGATTCTCTTATAGTACAGATGGGTACGGGCCACAGTGATGTGGACCATTTACCCCTGTGGATGGATTTTTCAGCCCATGACAAAAAAACAAGACCAAAAAAACCAAGGGCAAAACCAAGGGCAAAACCAATGGCAAGACCTTGCCACTGGTGAATTAAAGGGCCGTGATGTGGGCGAGCTAAACTGGCAAACCCCAGAAGGCATTAGCGTTAAACCCCTTTATACCGAAGATGATTTATCTGGCCTTGAATTTGTAAATACTTTCCCCGGGATTGAACCATTTGTTCGCGGGCCACGCGCCACCATGTATGCGGGGCGGGCCTGGACCATTCGCCAGTACGCTGGTTTTTCCACCGCCGCCGAAAGTAATAAATTTTACCGCGATAATTTAGCATCGGGGCAAAAGGGTTTATCGGTGGCGTTCGATTTGGCCACGCACCGAGGATATGATTCCGATCATGAACGGGTTCAGGGCGATGTCGGCAAAGCCGGCGTAGCGATAGACAGCGTCGAAGACATGAAAATATTGTTCGACCAAATACCACTACAACAGATGAGCGTTTCCATGACCATGAACGGCGCGGTCCTGCCCGTATTGGCGGCCTTCATCGTTGCCGCCGAAGAACAAGGCGTCAGCCAAGACCAATTAACCGGAACCATCCAAAACGACATTTTAAAAGAATTCATGGTGCGCAATACGTATATTTACCCGCCCAAACCATCCATGCGGATAGTTTCCGACATTATAAATTACACCTCTAAACATATGCCCAAATATAATTCGATTTCTATTTCCGGCTATCACATGCAAGAAGCGGGCGCGACCCAGGTGCAAGAACTGGCATATACCCTTGCCAATGGTTTGGAATATGTCCGTGCTGCCATAAAAACCGGGCTAGCGGTGGATGATTTTGCCCCGCGCCTTAGTTTCTTTTTTGCCATCGGCATGAACTTTTTTATGGAAATTGCCAAATTGCGGGCCGCGCGAATGTTGTGGGCCGAATTGATGGAAGAATTTTCCCCTAAGGAAGAAAAATCAAAAATTCTGCGCACCCACTGCCAGACATCGGGCGTATCATTACAAGCGATGGACCCCTACAACAACGTGGTACGCACCACGGTCGAAGCCATGGCGGCGGTATTGGGCGGCACGCAAAGCCTGCACACCAATTCATTGGACGAAGCATTGGCCCTGCCCACCCCGTTTTCCGCCCGCATCGCGCGTAACACCCAATTAATATTAGCCGAAGAAACCGGCATTACCCATGTGGCCGACCCATTGGGCGGCAGTTTTTATGTGGAAAGCCTGACCAATTCAATTGCGGTGCACGCCAAAAAATTAATTGATGAAGTGGAAAAAATGGGCGGCATGACGGTTGCGGTGGAAAAGGGCCTGCCCAAAATGCGCATCGAAGAAGCCGCCGCCAGAAAACAGGCCAGCATTGATAGCGGCGCCGAAACCGTGGTGGGGGTTAATAAATATACATCTGATACATCTGAAAAAATTGAATTGTTAGAGGTCGATAACGCCGCCGTGCGCAAAGGGCAAATTGAACTGTTGGAAAAGATAAAGGCATCACGTGATACCAATGGCGTTAATGCCGCCCTTGACGCGCTAACAAATGCGGCCAAAACTAACGAAGGCAATTTATTAGAGCTGGCCATTACCGCCATGCGGTTACGTGCCACCGTGGGCGAGGTTTCAAACGCATTGGAAAAAGTTTTCACCCGTTACCATGCCACCACCAGCACCATTTCGGGTGTTTATGGTGGTGCGTTAAAAGATGATGATGGGTTTAATAAAGCGCGCAAAATGGCCGAAGATTTCGCCAAAAAAACCGGGCGCAGGCCGCGCATGATGGTCGCCAAAATGGGCCAAGACGGCCATGACCGTGGTGCCAAAATTATCGCCACCGCATTTGCCGATCTGGGTTTTGAGGTCGACGTTGGTGCATTATTTCAAACCCCATCCGAGGCCGCCCAAGAAGCGGTTGAAAACGATGTGCACGTTATTGGCATATCGACCCAAGCGGGCGGGCATAAAACGCTGGTGCCGTTATTGGCGGACGAGCTTAAAAAACGCGGCGCCGAAGACATCGCCATAATAGTCGGCGGCGTGGTACCGGAACGCGATTTTGAAATGTTAAAACAATGTGGCGTAACCGGCATTTACCCGCCCGGCACCAATATCTCCACCGCCGCAATGGAGGTGTTGGGGATTATTGGAAAATAGGT
>JAOUJU010000311.1 GCA_029883045.1 Rhodospirillaceae bacterium | reverse complement strand
CGGGTTTTCGCGGGTCAGGTTGCCGTCTGGCGTGCCAAACATTAACGTGCTGGGTTTTGCCGCTTGCGCCAGCTTGTGCGTGGTGCTGTCGATAATTTCATACTGTCCAGTTTGGCCGATTGGCTTAATTTTTAGCTTCAAGCTTAATTCGCTTTGATTGCCTGTCGCGCGGCTGGCCACGATGCAGTCATGCAGTAGGCTGCTGAGTTCGTCTTGCACGTTGCCGAAATTCAGGTTTTTAACAACGTGTAAAAATAAGTCTTCCCGATGTTGCGCCATTGGTTTATTGCTCCTTTTGGGTGTGTGAAAAATGTCGGGCGGGTGGCGCTAGTGATGCCCACGCCTCATAGTCGCAGCCATAGCATGACCCACCGCTGCCGGGGCAAAACATGGCGGTGGTCGGCCTTACAAATATAAGCATGTGTTCTTTGCACGCCGGGCAGGGTATCTGCGTGGTTTCATGCACGCAGGTGCCATTGCCGCAATTTAAAACACCGCAATGGTAATCGGGCCGGGTGTTTTGCTTGTTCATTTATTGGTTAGCCTGTATTTGCGTTGCGGGGTTTTTTCTAAAAATCCGGCGGTCAAAAGATCATTGAAAATATTTTTAATGGTGCCGGGGTCGATGCCGGTTTGTGCTGCCACGCGATTGATTGACGGTGAATTGCCATACTTGCCCGCCTTGACGTTGGCCGCGACGGCGTGCAGATTTGTTGTGGCGGCGCTGATGGGTGTTTTTCCGCCGCTTTTGCGCGCGGCCAGTAGCGCCAGTTCCCGATGTGGGGCGGGTGGTTCTTTTTGCGGTGCTGGTTTGGGCTTTTGGGTGGCGATCATTAGCGCGGCAATGCCGCACAAGTCGACCAGCGCAGCCAGCAGCCAAAACAGCGCCCCGCGCAGCTTTTCAGCGGGTAAAGCCAGTGCGGTGGCTGTGGTGGTTATCATGGCCAACATTTGACCGGGCGCGCTGACGGTTTCCAGTGTGGCCAGTTGGCGCAGCAGTTCGCTGCGCTGCGCTTCGAGTGCGCGCAGGTTTTCCAGTTGCGCATAACTGCGTGCGCGGTAGTTTGTTTGTGCGTCGGTGCGGGTGTTTTGCTGATAGGTTTCTACCTGCTTTTGCACGCTGGCCAGCTGGTTTTGCAGGGTTTGCCACGTGGTGGTGGTGCGCACGTGTTTGGCTTGCGTGGTGGTGCTGGCGTGTTCTAAAAATCCGACGGTGCCCGCAATGGATACCACCAGCAGCACGCTGCCCAGCGCAAGGCAGGCCAGCGCGCCGGGTTTGTGCGCTTTGTAGAGTGCGAGTCCGGCGGGTATGAATAGAAATTTTGCGACTTCCAGCCCGGCGGCGGTGATGCCTGCTAGTAACTGGTTGCCGGTGCTGGTGGCGGTGCTTGTCCACAATAGCAAGCTGGCGGCGAATGATACGCCGCACAGCAATGCGGCTGTGGTGGTTGCTGCGGCTTGCGTGGTGCGCTGGTTCATTTGGCAAACACTAGCGGCGGTATAATTAAGCCCGCCGCTATCCATACAAGGCCAAGTAGTAACAATTGCGTTATGGTCATGGTGGCGGCCTTTAGTGTACGACTTGCAGGGCAGGTTTTTGCCTTGCCTGGCGGGGTGTGGTAAGGGTTTTAATGTCCCAGTAACAGGCCATAATTTTGGTTTGCAGTTCTTCCAGCGTTCCGGTATCGGTCACGCGGTAGTCCTGTGCGCCTTTTACGGGGCTGCCCATGCGGCGTGATGTGGGTTTGTCGTCTTCAATATGGATAATATGCCCGCCGCGCGCCCGCAGGTGTTGCGCCTCTGTTTCGGTTTTCACGTCAGGGAAAACAAGGTTTACCTTGTCTGCGGCAGCATAAGCCAGCGCCCTATCTGCAAGGGCCAGCCATAGATCGGGGTGAATTAATTTTTTGCCCCAGTCCTCGGCCAGGCTGGTTTCTAGTTCGCTGTATGTTTTGCCGTGCAGGCGCGCGGTTTCGTCGCGGGGTGTGATGCCGTCGCGGTGTACGCCGATCATGGCCAGCATTCGTTCCACCGGTGCTTTAAACCCGTAACTGCCCCATATTTCCGGTTTAGTTTTTATCAGTAGCGCCATTGCGGCGGCGTTGCAGCGCGGCGTGTGCCTGCCTGATAACCCTATGATTAATGGTTTTTCCATTTGTTGCTTTCTCCTAATCAGCTTGCGTTTTTAAAAATGCCGGTGTGCCCATTGTCGGGGCGGGCTGGCGGCTGCGGTGTTTGATGATTGCGCGCGCGGCTGTTTCAAGCGTTGCTTTTATGCAGGGGGTGCGCAGGGCTTTGTCCATTGGCCAGCGGCGGCGAAAGGCTGCGCCTGCTGATTGCCAGGCCCATATCAGGGCATCGTCGGTGCTGATGGCGGGCAGTAATTCCATTTGTTGCGGTGCATTTTTTTGCATTGCTGGCTCCCTGCTGTTTGACCAAGATTCAAAATATTGCATCTTAGTAACGGCAAGTCAAGCGCGAAATTCAATATATTGTATCACTGTTTCGCGAAAGTTAGGGGTGGCGCGGTGTGGCGGATTTAGTGGGGTTTTTGCAGCTTATATAGGGTGGTTTCGCGTTCGGCGACCC
>JAOUJU010000309.1 GCA_029883045.1 Rhodospirillaceae bacterium | reverse complement strand
GACGGTTAGCAATCCATCTGCGTCAACCTGAAAGGTAACGCGAACGCGCGCTGCACCCGCAGTCATCGGTGGTATTCCGGTTAGATTAAAACGCGCCAATGAACGGTTTTGCTCGGCCATTTCGCGCTCGCCCTGCACCACGTGAATGGACATGGCGGTTTGCCCGTCTTGGAAGGTGGTAAATTCTTGGGCCTTGGCAACGGGAATGGTTGTGTTTCTATGCACAACTTTTTCTACAAGCCCGCCCATGGTTTCTAGCCCTAATGATAATGGAATAACGTCCAGCAACAATGTGTCTGAACCTTGTGTAAGGGCTTGGGCTTGTAATGCTGCACCTATTGCCACCACTTCATCAGGATCAATGTCAGATAATGGTTCACGGCCAAAAAATTCGCCCACACGCTTTCGCACCAATGGTACCCGGGTTGAGCCGCCAACTAAAACCACGCCCTTTATTTCATCAATGGTGACCTCGCCATCATCAAGCACGTTTGAACATATTTTTATTGCCTTATCGACAAGCGGTTTAATTAATAAATCAAGCTCATCACGGCTAAGGCTGTGACGCGATGTTTCACCACGGGCTTCAATTACCCATTCACCGTTTTCTTCGCCCGTCAGGCATTCTTTGGCAATGCGTGCAGTCATAAGCGCGACCTTGGCTTCATCGGCGGTAAAGTTTTTTTCATGCAATTCACCACTACGCTGGCCAAGGAAATATTCAGCAACGGCATGGTCAAAATCATCGCCACCAAGTGCCGCATCGCCACCAGTGGCGATCACCTGAAATACCCCCTTTTCCATACGCAACAGCGATACATCAAACGTGCCACCGCCAAGGTCAAACACCGCGTAAAGCCCCTCAGCATCAGCATCAAGGCCATAAGCCAAGGCCGCTGCCGTTGGTTCGGCCACCAGACGCAATACGTCTATCCCCGCTAGTCGGGCTGCATCTTTAGTTGCCACGCGCTGGGCATCGTCGAAATATGCTGGAACCGTGATAACTGCTTTGCTAACGGTTTCACCAAGGCTTTCATCGGCGCGGTCTTTTAGGGCACGTAAAATATCAGCAGATATTTCAACCGGGGTTAGGCTCAAGCCCGAAACCTTTAACCGAACCATGCCTTCGGTGTTGGTGCTTTCAATTTCGTATGGCATTTGTCCAGCCAGCGATTTTATATCTGCAACGCCACGACCCATAAGGCGCTTGATCGAGCTAACCACCGCCTGCGGGCGCGATAACAATAAACCCTTAGCAAGTGTACCAACAATGGCTGAGCCATCAGGCGCATAGGCAACGATTGACGGCACAAGGGCTGAGCCATTATCGTCTTTTATAACTTCTGCTTTGCCATTACGGCTAACGGCAACAACTGAATTGGTGGTGCCAAGATCAATGCCAACCGCAAGTTCGCTCTTTTCGGCGTGCGGTTCCGGGGTTTCACCCGGTTCGTGTATTTGCAACAATGTAACCATTAATAAACCGCCATTTTTTAAGATACTTGCGTACGGCGCTGGCGCACCTCGTCGAGAAGTTTAGTTAAATATTTAAGGCGCGTTGTAAGCTGGCATGCGCCTTCGATGTCGTCACCCTTGAATGCTAGTGAGATGCCGACAATAACATCTTTTATTTCTTCGCGTGCATTGTTCGCTATTTCATCGACTGCCGATATTGTTTCGGCAGCGCTTAATTTTTCCCTGACTTCCATCGCTTCCATTAAAATGGATGGATCGTTGACCAAATTACAGCCATCAGGTGTTACATTAACGCCTTTTATATGAATAAGATAATCTGCCCGTTTAAGAGGATTTTTTATTGTTTCATAGGCATCGTTTATGGCTGTGGCTTGCGCCTGGGAATACATTTTTTCTTTTGCGGTGCGGGTTGCAAAACGGTCTGGGTGCAGTGCGCGCTGAAGTTCAAAATAAACCTTATCAAGCATAGTCAAATCAACATCAAAATCTGACGCCAACCCCAAACGGATAAAATGATCAACGCTTGCTGGTTGTTGTACGGCTTTGCATGTTGGACAAAATGCCAGCCCCGCCGTTAACGGCCCATGACAAGACCAGCACGGCACAACTTGTGCGGATTCTTTATAGGTATTTGATATATTTTCAGCGTTATTCATCAGACGTGAAAAGATTCACCACAACCGCAGCGCCCCTTTTCATTTGGGTTGTTGAAAACAAATCCAGATTCTAGTTTGTCTTCGACATAATCCATTTCGGTGCCAAGAATAAACATGGTCGCTTTCGGGTCAATGAGCACAGTTATATCATCGACCTTGACCTCTTCGTCAAAATCACCCTTTTCGTCAGCAAATTCCAGCGTATAAGACATGCCCGAACACCCCTTAGTGCGGACACTAATTCGAACACCAAGGGATGGCTTACCCCTGCTTTCAAGCAGCGCTTTCACTTGGGTAATTGCCGCCGGCGTTAGGTTTATAGGGCTTGGCGCTGTGCTTATCTGGTTCATATTATGCTTCCTGATACTGCCGCTTTATTCAGCAGCGGCGTTACTTTTTTTGCCTGTTTTTTCTTTGTAATCGCTAACCGCTGCCTTGATTGCGTCTTCGGCCAAAACTGAACAGTGGATCTT
>JAOUJU010000310.1 GCA_029883045.1 Rhodospirillaceae bacterium | reverse complement strand
CAACAGCATGTTGGGGCGCAATTCACCGCGTCCGGTTTCAATTTCTTTGGTCCTAATTATATAGGTATTGGGTTCAAGCTGCATGTTGTCCTGAATACGCACCGACGGCATAACAAAACCCATATCCGATGCAATTTGTCTGCGCAGGGATTTTATTTGGTCTGTTAGGCGTTTGCCTTCGTTGGGGTTGTTGATTAGGGATAAAAGACCGTAACCAAGCTCAAGGCGCAACATGTCTATCTTTAGCGCGGATGCTATTGGTTCTTCGGGAACAGCCTCTTCTTCGGCTACCTCTGCCTGTTTTTTATCCTCGCGTTCCTTAGCCAAATCAATTTCTTGCAGGCGGTTAACTGCATATGCTGTACCGCCCGTCATCACGGCAAGCACCACAAACGGTAACATTGGTATGCCGGGCAGCAAAGCAAGGGAAAACAACAAAAATGAACTAACCGCCATGGCGCGTGGCTGCCCACCCAGTTGCCTGAATACGGCTTTTTCTGTGGCGCCCGTGACGCCTGCCTTGGTAACCATCATACCGGCAGAGGTCGAAACCACCAGTGCCGGAATTTGGGTTACCAAACCATCACCAACAGTTAGCGCGGTGTAATTATTGGCGGCCTCGGCAAAGGTCATGCCGTGCTGGGCAACACCAATAATCATTCCACCAATTACGTTAATAAACGTAATAAGCAACCCGGCAACGGCATCACCGCGAACAAACTTGGCCGCACCATCCATTGATCCGAAAAAATTACTTTCGTCTTCTAGCTCTTTTCGCCGCGCCCGGGCATCGTCTTCGGATATAAGCCCTGTCGATAAATCTGCATCAATCGCCATTTGCTTACCGGGCATGGCATCTAGGGTAAACCTTGCTGAAACTTCGGCAATACGACCAGAACCCTTGGTGATTACGACAAAGTTTACAATAACTAGAATGGCAAAGACGATAATACCAATAACGAAATTACCGCTCATCACGAACCCGCCGAACGCTTCGATAACGCGCCCCGCAGCGCCAGTTCCCATGTGACCATCTGACAGAATTAGCCTAGTAGAGGCAAGGTTAAGGGCAAGCCGTATCATTGTTGCCAGCAGCAAAACCGTTGGAAATGTATTAAACTGCAATGGTTTTTCAATAAAAAGCGAAGTCATAAGAATAAGAACCGAAACGGTAATAGAAAAAGCAAGGCTTATATCTAGCAACCATTTAGGTAGCGGCAAAATCAGCACCACTAGGATGCAAACCACACCCAGCGCCATCATTATGTCGCCGCGTTTAGCAACCTTTAACAAGAATGCCTGTACGGCAGCGCCTTGTGCTGGGGTGGCAACCGCTGTTGAGGTGCTTTCTTCTGCCATTAACTTATTGACCGTTTTCCAAAGACTCAGATAATTGTTGAGCCGTTATTATTTATTTTAAGCGATTGAATGTTCGCCATCGCTTCCGGGGCTAGGCACCGAAAATCCTTCTTGTGAATAGAGCTTCAATTTATTTCGTAATGTGCGAATTGAAATTCCAAGTATATTTGCCGCATGTGTCCTATTGCCAAGGCAATGGTTTAGGGTGTTGATTATTAAGTCGCGCTCAACTTCTGCTACCGATCTGCCTACAAGGTCAGAACCGTTGGTGCCGCTATCGTTTTGTTCGCCTGCCGCAGCTGCCTGTTTGGCACGGCTTGCGTTCATTGGGCTGTCGCCGGCTAAAATTGCGGCATCATTAATTTCATCACCGCTAGCAAGCAATACAGCGCGGTGCATAACATTTTCCAACTCGCGCACATTTCCCGGCCATGCATAGTTGAGCATTTTATCAATGGCTGATTGGGTAATTGGTTTAGCCGCAATTGCGTTTGCTTCAGAATATTTTGCAGCAAAATGGCGTGCTAGCGCGACTATATCATCTGGTCGTTTGGCTAAAGACGGTATTTCGATGCTAATTACATTAAGACGGAAATAAAGATCTTCGCGGAAAGTTCCTTTTGCTACCTCATTTTCCATATTGCGGTTAGAGGTTGCCAAAATTCGTACATCTATTTTAACTGGCTTGTTGCCACCGACACGATCAATCTCGCGTTCTTGTATGGCGCGCAGCAGCTTGGCCTGTAGGCGAACATCCATTTCACTGATTTCATCTAATAAAAGAGTACCGCCAGCTGATTCCTCAAACTTCCCTATGCGCCTAGCAACGGCACCGGTAAAGGCACCTTTTTCGTGACCGAACAGTTCTGATTCAAGTAGATTTTCCGGTATAGCCGCACAATTGATTGCAACAAATGGGCCGTTTTTACGTTTGCTTTTAAGGTGTATGTAGCGCGCCATCAATTCCTTGCCGGTACCGCTGGCGCCTGTAATCATTATTGATGCATCGGATGGTGCGATCTGATCCGCTAGCTTCAGAACCTCGCCCATGTGGCTATCTTTATATATAAACGCAGTGTTTTCTTCTGCCACCGCTGCCAGCACCGCACCAATAAGTTCGGCATTAGGGGGCAGGGGAATGTATTCTTTGGCACCCGCTTTGATTGCGCGAACTGCTGCTTTGGTATCGTTGCCTATACCGCAGGCAACAACTGGTATGGCAATGCGCTCTGATTCAAGGCTAGAT
>JAOUJU010000308.1 GCA_029883045.1 Rhodospirillaceae bacterium | reverse complement strand
AACCCTGAACTAACCACGTCTGAACCTTATGTAATGGGCTCGCACGCTACGGGTAGTGGCGCTTGGTGTTCTGGTCCGGAAGATATTTCTCCGCCAGAATATCAGTGGGGTTATAACCGCATGATGACCGTCGAAGGTTTGTTCGGTGCTGGTGATGCGGTTGGTGGCACACCACACGCGTTCTCATCAGGCTCGTTCACCGAAGGCCGCATTGCTGCCAAGTCTGCTTGCAAATACATCGATGATGGCAAGGGCGAAGGCATCAAAGTTTCTGACAGGCAGATTAACGCGCTTAAGGAAGAAGTCTTCAAGCCAATGGAACATTACAAAGTACACCGTAATGAAATCGTGGCTGGTGACGTTAACCCTAACTACCTTAACCCACGTCAGTTCCTTGACCGTCTACAAAAACTTATGGACGAATATGGTGGTGGCGTGACTGTTAGCTACGTGACCAACGATAAACTGTTGAGCATTGGCCTCAAGAAACTTCAGATCATGGAAGAAGATCTTGAAAAGATTGCTGCCAAGGATACTCACGAATTGTTGCGTGCTTGGGAAGTTAAGCATCGCCATCGTACGTCAGAGTGTGTTTTGCAACACACCTTGTTCCGTAAAGAAACTCGTTGGCCTGGTTACTACTACCGTGGCGATGCCATGAAATTGGATGATGAAAACTGGCATGTTCTTACCGTGTCTCGTCGTGATCCAAAGACTGGCAAATACACCATGGAAAAAGCACCATTGTATCACTTACTCGACAAAACCGAATTGGCTGCAGCCGAGTAATATTCTAAGGACACCCCGGCAGAAGTTAATTAGCTTCTGCCGGGATCTTAAAAAAGATCGGCACTCATATGTTGATCTTTTTTTTTGCCCCTGCAAAATTCCCCTTCTAACGTGACTGAGGACGCAAATGAACATTATAGAACTAACAGATGATGAAATTCTGGCCGCTGCCGCACCGTTGTGGGCAGATCTTGTGCAGGCTTCCAATGATGGTGAGTATGGAAAATTTATCCGCAATTTTGATTACAGCCTGATAGAGGGCTTAAACGAAATAGAGGTCGGCAAGCAATTTGCACAAAGCGAGCTTTCGCGCAACCTTGCTAAAGAATTTGATTTTCTTGGCATTATTCGCCGGGGACAACATGTCAGCGTTTTGTACCGGGTTAGAAGCACCAAAAAAGAAGGTGAATGGCTAGGCCGGCTAGTTCTTGGTTATAATGATGCGGGTGAAATCAAAATATTCGGGGCATCGGTTTTTTAGGTAATTAGCATGACAGAAATAATCCAAGATAATAAATTCGTAGAATTAACCTATGAGGTGATTGACCAAAAAACAGGTCTTCGCCTTAGTCATGTGGAATTTCCATTGGGTTATGTCCACGGCACTAATTCGGTCATGTCTTCTGCTGTAACCGATGAACTGGTGGGCAAGACCGCTGGTGATATCATCGAGGTTCCTATTGATTGCAATAAAATCTACGGTCCGCGTGATGAAACATTGGTCTTTACCGATAATATTGAAAATGTTCCCGAAGATTACCGCGAAGTCGGTATGACCATTCACATGGAAAGCGCCGAAGGCAAACAACGCAGCTTCATAGTTACACGCATTGATGACAAAACCTTGACCGTTGATGGCAACAATCCACTGTGTGGCCGCGAAGTAATATTCAAGTTGGAAATTCTGTCTGTACGCGATGCCACCGATGAAGAAATAGAATTTGGCGGTGCAATTGTTGAAGAGCCAGAAGCGCTTAAAAACCTTAATATGGTGCCAATTTAACGCAGATATTGGGCAAAAGTTGCTTTCCTTGGGCCCGCAAATACTATATATTTTACCGTGAAAGCGGTCGTTTTATTTGAATAACCGTAGCAATTTTTAACATAAAAACAGGTGAGTTTAATTATGGGTAACGTTAACGCAAAAGATCCAGTTCCTGATGGCATAACAAAATATTACACAACCAAACAGCAGCCGGTAAATGAAAAAGGCTATGTTGGCTACAAGACCGAATGGGTTGAGTGGCACAAGGAAGTTCCTTACGAAACACCAAAAAAGCCTTAATGGCTCTTTCGTAATTTTCTGTATATAGCTTTGTCCGCGCGCACCATTTTAGGTCGCGCGGCTTTGCTTTGTAGCTAAATGAAAATGAATAAATGCTAATAGCGCAAATTTCAGATACCCATATCACCACCGCCGATGATGAAGATCCCAAATTTGCTGATCGCATCAAGGCGCTGGAATCTTTTGTTCGCCATATCAAAGCGCTGGATGAAAAACCTGATCTGATAATGCATACGGGCGATGTTACCCATGGCGGCTTGCCCGAATACTATGCAACCGTCAAAGCCGCCATGCAGGGATTAAACATCCCGGTTTATTTTGCCCGGGGAAATCGCGATATTGCTGAAAACATGGTGGCTGGGCTAAAGGATTTTGGTGGCAAAATTGTTGATGGGTTTCTTATTTATAGTATTGATGGAAACCCTGTGCGCCTTATTGCCATGGACACCCATCACCGCGAGCACAACATGGGCACCACCTGTTCGGTGCGGTTGGGCATTTTGGATGAATTGTTAAAAAAGCAGCCCGATAC
>JAOUJU010000042.1 GCA_029883045.1 Rhodospirillaceae bacterium | reverse complement strand
TCATTGGTTTTAAGTGGTTTTTTGCCTAAAATTCCCGCAATTGCCATAAATTAACAGCAAATGGGTAAATCCACAGATTAAATTTTAATACATTATTGCACCCCAAAGAATGTGTAATTAAGATATTCGCAGAATATTAAAAATGCCTCATGGAATGGGCATAAAATTAAACTTGGGGGGCCTTATGGATCAAGAAGATCGTATGTCGTTGAGCACGTCAGCGGCAAGAAATTTATCAACAACAACAAAAACCAGGGTTCAGGTTAGCGGGTTAACGCCACGTTATCTGCTTAAATTATTGCCGTGGGTAGATGTTCAATCAGGCACCTTCCGGGTTAACCGGCGCAAAGTCCTGATGATGGATGGCGGTAAAATAAAGGCCCGGGTCGAAGGTAAAAAAGTTGTTATTGAAGACGCCGCCGCCCTTCGTGCCCTTCCCATACTAAATAGCCTTAGCCAAAGCTTTCTTGAAACCCTGACCGCACGGTTTGAAACCGAACACAACGAACAAGGCGACGTTGTTTTTGAAGAGGGATCCAAAGGCGACAAGCTTTACATTATTGTTCAAGGTAAAGTCGAAGTAACCCGCGCCGATGCCGAAAACGAAAAAGTACAAATAGCATTACTAAATGATGGCGATTATTTTGGTGAAATGGCGTTGTTGTTAGATGAGCCGCGTACTGCAACGGTCAGGGCTAAAACGCCATGTGTGTTTTTGTCGCTTAACCGTAAACAATTTAACAAACTTCTTGATGATGCCCCCGGCATCCGTAAAGATTTTGAAGACCAAGTCAAAAAACGTCAAGCCCAGTTAAGCACCATTAATGAATATGGTGAAACCGGGGTCGCGCTTTCATCCGGCCTTGAAGGTGAAGAAAACCTGGCGGAAAGCTTTGTCGATTATGATGAAATGCCGCCCGAATACCCACTTAATACGGTGCAAACAATTGTTCGCGTTCATACCCGGGTTGCTGATTTATACAATGACCCCATCAACCAAATGCAGGAACAAATTCGCCTGACGGTCGAAGACATGAAAGAACGTCAAGAATGGGAACTAATTAATAACGAACATTTGGTCTTTTGCGTCAAGCGCCGGAATCAATGCGCATGCCAACAAGAAGCGGCCCGCCAACGCCTGATGACATGGACGAATTGTTATCTAGGGTATGGAAAGAACCGGCATTTTTCTTGGCTCACCCACAAGCAATCGCTGCATTTGGTCGCGAATGCACACGCCGTGGCACCCCACCGCCAACCATGAATATGTTTGGCGTACCATTGATTACCTGGCGCGGTGTACCATTGGTGCCATGCGATAAATTGTTGGTGGATGGTAAAACCCGCCCAACACAATCCGGCGGCACCACCAACATATTATTGATGCGTGTTGGCGAAGACCGTCAAGGCGTTGTTGGCCTGCATCACGCTGGCGTTCCAGGAGAGCATTCACCTAGCCTTTCGGTTAGGTCCATGGGCATTAATAATAAAGCCATAGCCGAATATTTGATGACACTTTATTTCAACGTGGCGGTGCTTACACCCGATGCGTTGGCAGTTTTGGAAAATGTTCAGGTCGGTAATTATTATGATTATTCCACGGTTAAGAAGTAGGCGACGTGTCGGGTAGCGGAAAATCGTTAGAAAGCCAATTCATGGACATGGCCAATGGTCTGGCCAAGGAAGCCGGGGCCATGATGGCGCCAGAAGAATATGGCCAATGGGCTGAAGAATCATATCGCCTAATGGGCATGGCCGACGGCGATGGGAAATCATCAATGGATGGCGCTATGAAAATGATGAATGCTGGTGATGTTTCAGCCATGAACCCGTCATCAATTAATTTTTCCCCTAAGACGCTATCAGATGGCGTGGCTATGACCGCACCAGCGCTTAAATCAGCAGGGCAACTTATTCCAATGATGGAAAATGTTTATGGTGCGTCCGAAAAAGCCATGACGGACGGGCTATATTTCATGGCGGAAAGTTCCAAAGCATTATTACCCGCAACGCCTGCGGTGGAAAATCCGGGTGATCCGGTCTCTGCCACAAGCGGTATTCAGGGATTTGATGTGCTTGACCCTGAATTTCTCTGCAAAATGGCCAACGACATGTACAAAAGCGGTGCCGAATACATGGCGCAAATGACAAAGATGGCCGAACAAGCGCTGGGCGAAGCCGGGCCATGGATGGGCCAATCAGGTAATGCAACCCCGCATATTCCGCCAATAACAAACCAATCATCTGTCGGTGCTTTAATGCCCAATCTTGATAATATGCCATATTTCATGTCGGGTGCAGGTGCTGCCTCCCGTACCGCAAGCGGTGCCAGTGCATTTAATATAGAAGGCGTTCGTAGCGATTTCCCCATTTTGCACCGCACCGTTCACGGCAAGCCGCTTATTTGGCTAGACAACGGGGCAACAACGCAAAAACCGCAGGTCGTGATTGACCGTGTATCACATTTTTATGAATACGAAAATTCAAACGTTCATCGTGGCGCCCATACTATGGCGGCTGAATCAACAGATGCCTATGAAGGCGCGCGGGCAAAAATAGCCACTTTCATGGGGGCGTCACTGCCGGAAGAAGTTATCTTTGTGCGCGGCACGACCGAAGGTATGAACTTAATTGCGAATACTGTAGGCGATAAATTTCTTAAAGCTGGTGATGAAATTATTTTAACCGAAGCCGAGCACCACGCCAATATTGTGCCATGGCAATTTATTAGCCATCGCACGGGTGCAAAAATCCGCGTAGCACCAATTGATAATAACGGCGAAATAATAATTGAAGAATACGCAAGGCTGCTTTCTCCGCGAACACGAATAGTTTCCATCACCCACGTTTCCAATGCCTTGGGAACGGTAATGCCTATAGCTGAAATGACGGCCATGGCTAAACGTTATGGTGCAATTGTGGTTATTGATGGCGCGCAGGGCATTCCCCACCGCGTTGTAAACGTTGGGGCTATTGGTTGTGATTTTTATGTATTTTCCGGGCACAAACTTTACGGTCCTACGGGTATTGGCGTTGTCTGGGGACGCAAAGATTTATGGGAAGAAGTGTCCCCTTGGCAAGGTGGCGGTTCGATGATCGAAAAGGTCACGTTTGAAAAAAGCACCTTTGCCGGACTGCCCAACAAGTTTGAAGCCGGAACCGGTTCGTTAGCATCTGCCATTGGGTTGGGTGCGGCGATTGATTATGTTTCATCCCTTGGCATCGAAGCAATAGAACGCCACGAAGCAATGGTGGTTGATTATGCCGTGCAGGAAATACAAAAAATTAACGGCGTTCGTATGATTGGCATGCCAAAAGATCGCGCCGGAGTTGTTTCTTTTGTTATGGATGGTATTCCGGTTCGTGAAGTGGGCACATTATTAGACGCCGAAGGAATAGCCGTTCGCGCTGGCCATCACTGCGCCCAGCCAGCATTGGCACATTTTGGGTTGGAAGCAACGGTTCGTCCGGCATTTTCTATTTACAACACCATGGGCGAGGTTGACGCGCTTGTGGCGGCTCTGCGTAAAATTTCATTTTCTGCTAAATGCTAAATACTGAGCAAAATTATTTAGCCATTGGTCAAATGCAAACAATACCAAGCGGAGCAAACCCATTAAAATTGACCGACGAATAAGTGGTGGTGTAGGCACCAGTTGCCAAAATTAATACTTTGTCACCCTCCTTCAAGTCTAACGGCATTTCATAGTGTGTTTTTTCATACATTATGTCGGCCGAATCACACGTTGGCCCCGCCAATACCACCGGCCCTGTTGGCCCGCCATCGCGCGCGGTAACAATGTGGTATTTAATCGCTTCGTCCATGGTTTCGGCAAGGCCGGAAAATTTTCCAATATCCAAATACACCCATCTGGTTTTTTCTTCAGTGCTTTTGCGCGATATCAAAACGACTTCGGCTTGGATTATGCCAGCACCGCCTACCAGCGAGCGCCCTGGTTCTAAAATTATATCAGGCAAATCGGTGCCAAAATGTTTATCCATGGCGGCAGATATTTTTTGCTCGTAAGATTTTATTGGTTCAACATCAGTTCGGTAATGCGTGGGAAAGCCGCCACCCATGTCAATCAGACGCAGGTTTACACCTTGTTTTTTGGCTTGGGCGAACATTTCGGCAACTTTAGCGATGGCTGGTTCCCAACGATCAAGATTGACTTGCTGTGAGCCAACATGAAATGAAACCCCATAGGCATCAAGGCCAAGGCCTTGTGCTTTTATCAATAATTCCAAAGCCATTTCCGGCGCGCAACCAAATTTGCGTGAAAGCGGCCATTCCGCACCGCCGCTTTCAACTAAAATGCGGCAATAGACCCGTGAACCCGGTGCGCTTGCGGCAATTTTTTCCAGCTCATTTTCACTGTCAAATGCAAACAGGCGAATGCCTTGGGCGTAGGCATAGGCAATATCGGCCTGTTTTTTTATGGTGTTACCATAAGAAATGCGTTCCGGCGCAATCCCTAGTCTGATGCACATATCAAATTCACCGGGGCTGGCGGTGTCAAAACACGACCCAAGTTGGTCTAGGCGTTTGACAAGCATTTCTGCAGGGTTAGCCTTGACCGCATAGTATATTTTAGCCGAGGGAAAAAGACTGGCCATTTCTTTGTAATTTTCTTCAACTGCATCAACATCAAGAACCAGGCACGGTGATGGCAGTTCGTAATTGGTAATGTAATCGGTGATGCGCTCTATCGTGTTGCTTTTTACGGCCGGGTCTTCATTTTGTGAAAGCTTGCGGATTGAACGGGCGCTAGAGCCCGATTTTGGTCTGAACATCGTTACACCCCTTTTTAGTGCCGGGCATTACCCCGGGATTGCCAAAAAGTACGCGTTCGTCGTTACTTAAACCATAAAAGGCCAGCGGCACGTGCGTGTGCGTCTATACGTTTCGTATCTAATCCTGTTAGCATGCCAGCGCAACTTATTTTTTCACTACTATAATATTTGTGCAAAGATGTTGTTCCGTGTAAAAGATTTTTCTTAAATCATAACATAGCTAATTATGGTCAGAAGGTAATTTTCATGAAGCACACACAGTTTTCAGGTCGGCTTGTTATCTTAGGGTTTGGCAGCATTGGCCAAGGTTCATTGCCGCTTATTTTGCGCCATATTGATATGGACCCAAGTTTAATAACAATCATCACCGCCGAAAACCGTGGCAAGGATATTGCCGATGAATTGGGTATTAAATTTACCGTTACGCCCATCACAAAAGAAAATTATAAAACCGTTCTTTCGCCAATGTTGGGCAAGGGCGATTTTTTATTGAACCTTTCGGTTGATGTAAGCTCGGTTGCGTTGGTTGAACTGTGCCGTGAATTGGGCGCACTTTATCTTGATACCTGTATCGAACCGTGGGCGGGTGGCTACACCAGCGCTGACGCCACGCCGTCCGAACGTTCAAACTATGCCATGCGCGAAACCATGTTAGCGCTTAGAACAAATGGCCCAGCACCGACCGCGCTGGTTACCCACGGGGCCAACCCCGGGCTGGTATCGCATTTTGTTAAAAAAGCGATGCTCAACATTGCGCGCGATACTGGCCTCGAAGTAACCCCGCCCAAAACCCGGGCTGAATGGGCACAATTGGGGGAAAATCTTTCAATCAAGGTAATCCACATTGCCGAACGCGATACCCAAGTTGCCGGCAATACCCCTAAGCAAGTTGATGAATTTGTTAATACTTGGTCCATAGACGGCTTCATCAGCGAGGGCTGCCAACCGGGAGAGCTGGGCTGGGGGACGCATGAAAAACATTTCCCCGCAGATGGTGGACGCCATGATTTTGCAAGTGGTGCAGCAATTTATTTGAACCGTCCCGGTGCTAGCGTGCGGGTGCGTTCATGGACACCAACCGAAGGCCCATTTCATGGATTTTTAATAACCCATAGCGAAGCAATATCAATTGCCGATTATTTTACTTTAAATGATGGTTCGTTGCGTTACCGCCCAACGGTACATTATTCGTATCACCCATGTGACGATGCGGTGTTGTCAGTGCATGAATTTGTCGGAAAAAATTATAACCAGCAATCACGCCAGCGTTTGATGCTTGATGAAATAACATCGGGCGTTGATGAATTGGGGGTATTGCTGATGGGCCATAAAAATGGGGCATATTGGTATGGATCGCAGCTTTCGATTGATGAGGCGCGCAAACTTGTTCCGTATAACAATGCAACCGGATTGCAAGTTTCGGTATCGGTTCTGGCGGGTATGGTCTGGGCCATTGAAAACCCCAGTTCAGGCGTGGTTGAGCCGGACGAAATTGATTACCATCGTATTTTGGAAATATGCGAACCCTATTTGGGCCCGGTAATAGGTGCCTATTCTGATTGGACCCCGTTACAAGACCGTGAAACCCTTTTCCCCGAAGATGTGGACAGGGATGATCCGTGGCAGTTTAAGAATTTCCGGGTTATTTAGCTGGGGTTAGCCTTAAGAACAATTTTATATTGTAAAATAATCAACCAATGATTGAGCAAAAATCCGCATAGAAGCATTGATTATGGCTTACTATTCATATTATCAATTGATAATATGAATAAAATTGCGATTCTTTGGTAAATTGGGAAATGACCGAAAGTCGTGCATATAATAATAAAAACAATAAAAATTTTAAGTGCTCAAAAACAAATGCTGAAACAGCGTTTATAAAACCAGCCACCGAGGGGGGCCAATGACCAATACCGACCTAAAACCAGTCTTGCCATCTTTGCACGAAGAGATGGGAAATATTGATTTTGCCATTATGCAACAATTTATCGAAGACACCACCATTGCCCGGGGTGAGGCGGTAATTAATGCAGGCGATGAAATGAACTTTGCCTTTTTTATAATTAAAGGAAAGTTTGCCATACACCTCATTTCCGATGCTGGGGAAAAGTTTGAATTAAGCCCCGCCGGACCCGGTAAATGGATTGGTCAGATGTTTTTCCTTGAACCCGATAACAGTTCGGTAACGGTATCCGCATTGGAAGACAGCATTATTGGGCGCATGAGCAAAGACGCATTTGACAAAATGTCATCATCCTATCCAGCCACTGCCGATAAATTATTGCAGTCGCTGTCGATTGAACTTAGCAACCGTATGCGCAAAGCAGGTAAATTGTTGTTTAAGCGTTTTGCTTGGGACCAGGTTGATGGTGCCGAAGGCGAAGATGGTGCTAAACATTGGTTCGCTAAGGTTTATTGCGAAATGAACGGTTTTTCAGGCTAGGGGCCAAAATAAATGACAAGCATTGAATTTTATAAAAGCGTTAGCGGTCTTGCGGGCCTAAATGATGAACAGTTGGGCATTCTGGCCGGATTGGCAAAAGTAAATGACTATGAAGATGGCCACATTTTTATTGAAGAAGGCCATTCAGGTGATACCGCATTCATGCTTATTGAAGGCGAGGTTTCCGTAACCCGCATCAAGGGAGCCGAAGCTAGGGTCAAAGAAATAAACCGTATGGGGCCGAAAGAAATGTTCGGCGTTATTTCGCTTATTGATAACCGTGAACGTACTGCAACTTGCCGGGCTAAGGGCAAAGTAAAAGTAGCGGAATTAGACCGTTCCACGTTTGATCAGTTGCGTGAACAATCATCCGATATAGCGCGTCATATTCAACGTATTATTTCTCGTCAAATTTCACGCGACCACAAGTTTTTTTCCAATGAAATTCGCGATGTGATTTTTTCTAACAATGCATCCGATGCTTTGAAAAACCAAGACGGTCTAATTATAACCGATACCTACAAAGGACCAGATCGCAGGTTTGCGTCATCGGCTGAATTTTCTGGCCCCGACAGGCGTGCAAACTAAAACACAATAAAAACTTTTTTGATTTACAATTAAAATACCGCCAATATACCAATAGTATATATGTGCGGTATTTTATTTTTTGCTTGTTGAGGAAAATATAATGGTTACTAGCGGGCAATTGCCAACCCATGCACAAACAATAATAATTGGTGGCGGTTCCATTGGTTGCAACACGGCATACCACCTGAGCAAACTTGGCATGCGTGATGTGGTTGTGCTTGAACAAGGGCAATTAACATCTGGAACCACGTGGCATGCGGCGGGTCTTATTGTTGCCGGGCTTTTGAAGTCTGAGGCCGAATGTGAAATTTATACCCATGGTCGCGACCTGTATGAAAACCTTGAAAAGGAAACTGGTCTTTCCACTGGGTTTAGCCAAGTTGGCTACCTACAAATAGCCAGCAACGAAGAACGCGTTCATGAAATGCGCCGTATCGCACCTTTTATGCGCCGTCATGGAATAGATATTTTTGAAATTTCAACCAGCGAAGCCGAAAAATTATTTCCCATAGGCGATCTTAGCGACGTTCTTTCGGCATTTTATATACCAAAAGATGGTCGGGCTAATCCGGTTGATATCACCATGTCGCTGGCTAAGGGCGCGCGCATGGGCGGGGCCAAAATATTCGAAGGGGTTACAGTTACAGAAATAATGTCCAAAAATGGTACGGCCACAGGGGTTCGCACCAAAAGCGGCGAAACCATCACGGCGGAAAACGTTGTTATCTGTGGCGGCATGTGGTCGCGCCAGTTGGGCGCTAGTGCGGGTATAAATTTACCGCTACAGGCGGCAGAACATTATTATCTTATCACGGAAGAAATTGATGGCTTATCGGGGAATATGCCAGTTTTAGAAGACCCCTCGACCTATACATATTACCGCGAAGAAGTCGGTGGCATGATGTTGGGTTTGTTTGAACCAGTTGGTGCGACATGGAACCTTGATCATATCCCTGATACTTTTGAATTTGATGAAATTGATCCTGACTGGGATAGAATGATTCCCCATCTGGAAAAAGCCTATAGCCGGGTTCCGTCAATCGTTGATGTAGGGGTGAAGAAATTTTTCTGCGGGCCGGAAAGCTTTACCCCCGATTTGGCGCCACTGGTGGGTGAAACCCCTGAATTGCGCAATTGTTATGTAGCCGCAGGCATGAATTCTCTCGGTATTTTAAATGGTGCGGGTATTGGCAATGTATTGGCCCATTGGATAGTTGACGGCGTGGCCCCTGTTGACGTTACCGCCATTAACGTTAATCGCTTTACCAAATGTGAAAACACCCCGGCTTTTCGCCGCGACCGAACACCCGAACTTTTGGGTCGGTTGTTCGGCCAGCACTATCACAATGATGCGCCGCAAACTGCCAGGAATGTTAAGCGTTCAATTTTGCATGACCGCCTAGCCGCTAAGGGTGCTTTTTTTAGCGAAGCCCATAGCTGGGAAGTGGCAGATTGGTTTGCCCCAACCCCTGAATTAGCCGCGGTTGAAAAATACAGCTGGTTTAGGCAAAACTGGTGGAACTGGCACGCAGAAGAACATAAAGCCGCACGCGAAGACGTAATATTAATGGACATGAGCATGATGGCTAAATTCATCGTCCAAGGCCCCGATGCTTGCGCCCTATTAAACAGGTTAAGCTGCAACCAAATTGATGTTCAGCCGGGCAACATTGTTTATACCCAATGGGTAAATGAACAGGGCGGCTTTGAAGGTGACCTAACCATAACCCGTTTAGAAAACGAAAAGTTTTTGGTGATATGCGGTGAAAACGCCCAAGGGCACAGCGAAATGCGTATGCGAGGCAATATTGGCGAAGGTGAATTTGTCACTATTCTTGATACCACATCGGCCACAACCCAAATAAATATCCACGGGCCGAAGGCACGCGCACTAATGCAAAAAGTTACCTATTGCGATATGGGCAACGATGCTTTTCCATTTTTTACCGCCAAGGAAATAGACATTGGTTATGCCAATGTGCTTGCCATTCGGGTGACCTATGTGGGTGAACTGGGGTGGGAGCTACACATCCCTACCAATAATGCGGTCCAGGTATATGATCAATTAGTCGAAGCCGGGGCAGAATTTGGCCTTCGCCATGCGGGAATGCAAACGCTCAATTCGTTGCGTCTTGAAAAAGCCTATCGTGATTTCGGGGTTGATGTCGATAACACCGATAACCCGATTGAGGCAGGTTTAGGCTTTGCCGTGAAGCTAGAAAAAGAAGGTGGCTTTATTGGCCGCGATGTATTGGCAAAAATAAAAGAAGCGGGCGTTCCCCACAGGCGCATGGTGCAGTTCATGTTGCAAGACCCGCAACCGCTACTTTATGGCATGGAAATTATTTATCTAAACGACAACGAAGTTGGCTATCTGCAAATTGGTGGTTATGGCCATACACTGGGCGGGGCCGTGGGTATAGGCTTCGTTGAATATGATCAACCCCTAACGGCAGAAATTATAAATTCGGGAAATTGGGAAATTGACGTTGCCGGTCAGCGCATAGCGGCCAAGGCATCATTAAGGCCCATGTATGACCCAACCATGGAGCGGATTAAGTGCTGATAATTCATTTAATTTTGGCAATTAATTTAGGTAAATAGTTTTAGCAAAACATCACTGTTTTATTGCCCGGTTGATTCGCATTTTGCGAATCTTCACATGGCACATATCCTCGCACATTCACTATAT